>JBGPHB010000776.1:0-3348 GCA_041484155.1 Bryobacteraceae bacterium | reverse complement strand
GCTTCCACATTCCTCAAGACCATCACGGGCGGCGTTTTGACAGCCGCCTGACGAGTCGTCCGGCGAACGGGCGCTCGGCCGCCAACGGGTGGCGGCGGCGGAACCTCGGGATTCACCGGCTCGCTGGATACCGCTGCTACTGGGGCTGGTGGCGGCGCGACTTCCGGTCTTTCGGGCCGCGGAACCGGCGCTGGCGCTACGCGCAGCATCCGGTACGATGTCACGGTGACCAGCAGCACGGCGAACAGAATCGCAGCCAGCCTCACGCCCCTGAGGATCTCCTTGCTGAATTGCATGTACACGCCTTCCTAAGGTGAGGATCGGCGGTGGCCCGGAACGGTTGCATAGCCCAGATCACAGTATTTTGTCTGAAGAAGGCATAAGACGAAAGCCGTAGAAAACCCGGGACAGTACACTCAATCACAATTACGGAGACCTTTCGCCTCGCCGGCCACTCACTTCCGATGTCGCGCATCGCTCGTATCGTTCTAAAGGAGATTCCCTACCACATCACCGAGCGGGGAAACGCACGCCAGCGCGTGTTCTTCGACGAATGGGATTGCCGTTTGTACCTCGACCTGCTACGCCATTATGCCGCGTCGGCGGGTTTGCGTCTGTGGGCGTACTGCCTCATGCCGAATCACGTGCACCTGGTGGCGGTTCCCGAAAGACCGGCGTCGATGGCCAGCGCCCTGGGCCGAACCCATGCCGACTATGCGAGGCATTTCAACCTTAAGCACCGAAGTTGCGGACATGTCTGGCAGGCGCGGTTCTTTTCCTGCCCTCTGGAGCCGGCGCACCTCTGGAGGGCCATGTCCTACATGGAGCGGAACCCAACGCGTGCCGGGCTGGTGAAACGGGCTGAGCAGTATCCGTGGTCGAGCGCCGCGATCCGGCTGGATGAGTCTGGTAAGGCCAGCTTCCTTGACATGTCGATGTGGCGTGCGAACTATACGCGGGAGCAGTGGGTCGAGGCGTTGCGGTCCAGCCTGGAGGAAGAAGCATTTGGCCGGCGTCTTCAGGAGGCAAGTCGGCGCGGCCGGCCGTTGGGAGAGGAGGAGTTTGTCACGGAGCTTGAAGGGAAGGCTGGTCGGCGGCTCAGGCCGTCGCCGCCGGGTCGCCCGCGGAAGGAGAAGACAGCGTGCGATGAGCAAATGACTCTGAAAATCGGAGTTTGAGTGTACTGTCCCGGTTTTTTAGCCTAGGGTGATGGTGAGTTTCGTCACTGAAGCGGGCGGGAAACGATGGGTGATCACCGAACCCTTGACAGTCAAGCTGGCCCGCTTTGGTTCCACCGCCTTAGGATTCTCAAACGTATTGTGCGCGTGCGGGTCATTCGACGCGAGCGACACGCCCGTGGCGGAGCGCACCGTCCCGCCGTGCAGTACGATTTCCGTTTCAAGCTCCCGGTCGAGCGAAGGATTCGTGACGGTCAACGTCAGTTGACGGTCGATCAGTGACGCCGATCCGTTCAGTCCGCGCATGGAGGCGGCCGCTCCGTTGCGCGTGTAGCGGGTCTCCGGCGCCGCGAAGACCGCGCGAACCGAGCGCGCGTTTTGATGCGCTGCGTACATTTCGAAGACGTGGTAGGTGGGCGTCACACAGAACTTGTCTTCGTGCGCCAGGAACAGAGATTGCAGGCAGTTCACCAACTGCGCGATGGCCGCCATCGCGATTTTGTCCGAGTGCCGGTTGAAGGTGTCGAGCGTCAAACCCGCCAGCACGGCGTCCCGCATGGTGTTTTGCTGGCCGATGAGCGCTTCTGGAAATGGCTCGGTTCCGGGCGCGTACCAGGCGCCCCATTCGTCCACCACCAGCTTCACGCGGTGCTGAGGATCGGACTCTCTCATCACCGACCAATGTCCGGTGATCAACGATTCCATCAGGTCGGCTTGCCGCAGGATGTCGTAGTATTGTTCCGCGTCGAAGTTCACGGCGTCGCGTTTGCCCGCGGTCCAGTTATCGGTGCGCCCGCCGCTGGCGTTCCACGAGTAGTGATGCAGAGCCCAGCCCCACACGCGCCCCAGCGTTCCGGCCTTGGCGGCCTTCGCGAAAAACCGCCGGGTCCAATCGACATCGCCGCCATTCGGCCCGGCGCCGATGAACCCCAGTTTGACGGCATAGCCGGGCACCCAAGCCGTGTAGCGATTGAACTCGGTGGCGTAATCCTCGGGATCGAAATTGCCTCCGCATCCCCAGGACTCGTTTCCGACGCCCCAATATTTGACGCCCAGCGGGTTGGGCTCTCCGTCGGCGGAGCGTTGCGATGCAGCGGTGGTCGAGTTCACCGGGGAATTGCAGTACTCCACCCATCGCCAGAACTCCTGCGGAGGAAGGCTCCGCAAATTCGCAGCGAAATACGGTTGCGCGCCCACGCTTCGGCAAAAGCGCGCGAACTCCACGGTCCCGAATTGGTTGGGATCGAACGCCTGTGGTCCATCGCGCCGGGCGTCTTTCGGCCATTCCGCGGCGCCTGCCCAAAAATTGGTACGCTTGGGGCGCTTGTCGCGGGGCCCTATGCCATCGCGCCAGTCGTACTGATCGGCGAAGCATCCACCGGGCCAGCGGATCACGGCAGGCTTCACCCGGCGCAGCGCGTCCGCCAGTTCCTTGCGGATGCCGTTGCCCACCCAGAGGCCGTCATACACGACGCCACCCAGGTTCTCGACAAAGTGCCCGTAGGTCTCGGGAGCGATGACCGCACCCGGCTCATCCAGCAGTATGTCGATGCGGCACTCCGGTGATTGCGCCGGCAATCGCGGCAGCGCGGCTGCCGCGGCCACGGTGGCCAGAAACTGTCGTCTTTTCATAGAAACCCGGGACAGTACACTCAATCACGATTTGTGTAAATCGGGGTTTGAGTGTACTGTCCCGAGTTTTCCTCCTAGAGTTTTCCTCCTAGCTGAATGCTTTGAACAGGCGCCGTAATGGGTCGTAATATTCATCCACAACACGCTCTTTTAAAGGGATGATCGCATTGTCGGTGATCGTGATCTCCTCCGGGCACACCTTCGTGCAGCACTTGGTGATGTTGCAATATCCGATTCCGCCACTCTCGCGAAGATCTCCCAACCGATCGGCGGTGTCAAGTGGGTTCATCTCCAGCGCGGCCGTGTACACCAAGAACCGCGGCCCCATGAATTTTTCGTGCAGATGGTGCTCGCGCAACACGTGACAGACGTCCTGGCACAGGAAGCACTCGATGCACTTGCGGAACTCCATCGCCCGGTCCACGTCCCGTTGATCCATGCGCCAGGTGCCGTCGGGCGCATCGGGCGTCCGCGGGGTGAACGGCGCGATCGTCATTTTGACGCGGTAATTCCACGAGACGTCGGTGACGAGGTCGCG
>JBGPHB010000775.1:0-3356 GCA_041484155.1 Bryobacteraceae bacterium | reverse complement strand
TTATCTTCTGGATCCTTCCATCGAGCGAGCCATTGAAGCCTCGGTGGAACACGGCGAACTGAACAGCGTTTTGACCATGCCCCCGGAGGGGATTCGCGATATTATGACCCGGCTCCAACGAAATCTGGAGTCATCGGAATCCAGCGTGGTGATCTCGAGCGCCGGCGCGCGGCACTTTCTGCGCCACATCGTGGAAGCGGCGCTACCCAACCTGACGGTGCTTTCGCACAACGAAATTCCGTCCGAAGTCAAGGTGCGTTCGCGCGGAGTCATCGAATAGAGTAAACGGGACCACATGCGGATCAAATCGTATTTCGCGAAGACGGTGGACGAGGCCATGGCCCAAGCCCGGGTAGAACTCGGGCTGGACGCGCTGCTGCTAAACACTCGTAAGGTGGTTGCCGAGGCGGGACAGCCCGGTGGTTACGAGGTCGTGTTCGGACTCGCGCAAGAGGAAGTCCCCGAGCCTGTGGCTGCCGAACCTCCGCCGCAAGTGGAAAGCCGTCCTGTGCGAGACGACCTGGCTGGTGAGCTGGGCCGGCTGCACGCGCGAATGGACGAAATTGGAAATCTGATCGCGCGGTCCTCGCGAAGTCACCTCACCGGTAATAGCATTCCGGAACTTGCAGCCGTCCAGGGTCGCCTCGTGGCGGCCGACGTCGATCCCTTGTTAGGCCAGGAAATTGTCGATCGCGTTGCCGCATCCCTGACCAAGGACGCATCCTTCCAGCGGACGGGCCGGGCCCCCACGGTGGACCCCAGCCGGTTGGAGGCGCTGGTCCGGGCCGAGTTGGAACGCCGTGTAATCGTCGATCCGAGGCTGGGAGTGGATGGTGCCCGCGGTGCGGTAGTGATCCTGGTCGGTCCTACCGGCGCCGGGAAAACCACCAGTTTGATGAAGCTTGCGGCGTCCGACCTGACGGCGGGACGTTCCGTGCGGGTGTTGTCCCTGGACACCGGCCGCGTGGCTCCGAACATGCAGCTCGAGTCCTTCGCAAGAAAGCTTGGAATGGGTTTCGCGATGGTGCCGGCGATCGAGCGGTTGCCGGGAATCATCGCGGAGGCGCGCAAGAAAGAATTGGTTCTGATCGACACGCCGGGATTCGCCGGAAACGACGACCACGGCGTCGAGACTGCCGCCCGTGTGCTGGCGAGCTGTCCTCGCCTGGATGTCCATCTGGTCGTACCCGGCTACATGAAGGCAGGCGACCTGCGCCGCTGTATCCGGAGATACGAGGGATTCCGGCCCGCCAAGCTTTTGGTCACCAAAATGGACGAGACGCAGACTTTCGGATCGATGTTCTCCGGCGCGGCTTGGGCCGGGCTCAGCCTCTCCTTCATGGCACACGGCCCGGCGATCCCGGACGATTTTCGCCCGGCGTCCTTGGAAGATTTGGTGGCCATGGTGCTCGATCGTCAAACTGCGTTGGCGCAGCGCGTGGCCTGAGGACTTTCATGGCGAGCTTGAGTCCCATCGCATATTCCAGCCACTCCGAGAGTTGCGCCCCGCGCGAGCAACTCATCCTGGACCACCTTCCCCAGGTGCGGTGGATCGCCAGTCGCTTCCACGATAAGCTCTCCGACAGTACTTGCCTCGAGGACTTGATTTCCACCGGGATCATCGGCCTGATCAACGCCATCGACAGCTTCGACCCGAAGTTCAACGTAAAGTTGAAGACCTACGCCGAACACAAGATTCGGGGAGCGATTCTCGACAGCCTGCGGGGCATGGACGGCGTCCCTCCCCATAAGCGCAAACGACTCAAACTGTTGCAAGCGGCGATGGAGACGCTGGAACAGCGCCTCCAGCGGGCTCCGGCGGAGGAGGAAGTCGCAGCCGAGCTCGGGATCGGCCACAAAGAATACCAGGACGCCCTGCTGGAACTCCGTGGGGTCAGCATCGGCAGCCTCGATTCGGCCATGAACGATGGAGACGCGCGCAGCCTCATGTACTATGTCGCGGATCGGGAAGACAATTCTCCGGCCCGGCTCCTGGAACGGTCCGAACTGGAAAAGCTGATCCAAGAGGGCCTGGACAAGATGCCGCGCGTGGAGCGGATCGTCCTCGATCTGTACTATCGGCAAGGACAGAACATCCGCGAGATCGCTCCCATCCTGGATCTCCATATTACGCGCATTTCACAGATCAAGGCTCAAGCCGTGTTGCGCCTACGCAGCTACATTGAGAAGCGCTGGCCCACTCCCAGGGGGGTGTACTAGTGCGAACGTTGCGAACGGACCCCCGCCCTGACGGGCGGGGCTTTCCAAACTGTTGGCAAACCCCGCCTGTCAGAAGGTGTGAGAACATTGCTTCGATTACCGACACGGCAGACGAAACCGTCTGCCCCACCTTGCCCCTCGATGTTTTGCCAAGGTGTGGGGCAGGCGGTTTCGCCTGCCAACAGATTTCTTCACACCTTCTCAGGGCTTTAGCCCAGAGGTCGAGGAACTAGTGGCAGAGATACACGAATCCGTCGCAAGCTTTCTCAACGCTCTCACGAGCGGACTCGAGGAACTGCTTTCGGCAACGGTTTCCTGGACGCCCCGCGCCGGGGAATCCTCACGTCCGGATCTGCTGTGGTGGTCCTGTGGCCTGAGCGTCGATTCGGATTGCCGATTTCTAGCCGGAGCTCCCGCCGAGACGTGGGACGAAATGGCCCCGGGCCAGGAAGACCATTTCGCGCCGTTCGCGCAGGTGATGCAACAATCGGCCCAGGCCCGGTTTGGCTCCGAGGTATCGTGTACGGATGCGGGGCCCTCCGATGAGCCTTCCGCCGGCTGGACTGCCGTGACCGTGAGCATCTCTTTCGGGACGCGTGCATGCCCTCCCCTGGACATCGTGCTGAACCCGGAGTTGGAGGCGGCGCTGGGCAGCGGTCAACCAGCGAAAGCGTTGGACCACCCGAGTCCGAATCTGAGTTCCGTGGACATGCTCATGCACGTGGAGATCCCGGTCAGCGTGCTGCTGGGGCGCACCCAGATGCGCATGAAGGACCTGCTCGGACTCACCCACGGATCCATTGTGGAACTCGACCAGGAACTGAGCGACGAGGTCGAAATTCGGGTCAGCAACTGCACCATTGCCCGCGGCGAAGTAGTGGCCGTGGATGGCAACTACGGAGTTCGAATCCTGAAGATGATATCGGGACGCGAGACCTTACGGGCAAGCACTGGGAGCACATGATGCTGAACAACCTTTTCACACACATTGGATCCTTCGGGGTGGGGAGCGCCGCGAGCCTGTGTCTCGGGTTGCTCCTGCTCCTTGCGTATCATTTGAAAGTCCGGCAAATTCGCCGGCGCGGGCGACGGCTCCTCCGGATCGAGCTGCGACTGGAAGCCGCCTGGCAGAACGC
>JBGPHB010000774.1:0-3356 GCA_041484155.1 Bryobacteraceae bacterium | reverse complement strand
TGCGGGACAAGCCCTCCGGCGACGCCGGATCGTCGAAGGCCACATAGTGAATCTGGTGACGCCGATGGAGACGCCGCAGGATCTCCAGACTGCGGATCTGGCCGCCTCGGGTGGTGGGATGCAAGAAATCGGACTTCACCCAGAGGATCTTCTTCATGCGCGGACGGAAACGGGCTCAGCCATCGGAAAGACGCCCGGCCACCAGCGGTCCCGTTTTCCAGTCACGAACAGGTCTCCCCACACTTGCAGGTTAAGCAGCCGCCAGATGCGATCGGTCGCATCGTGGACCCCCGCCCGGTGCCGATCGAGTAGCGTGTCGACCTGGTGAAGATCCAGACAAGAAGCCAAGAAGCCATCCCGGTCACGAAGGGCGGCGAACAGGGGCTCGGCGCGAGGGTCGAGCAGCCATTGCCGCAATGGTGTGGGAAAGCCCATCTTCTTGCGATAGACGATTTGGCGTGGAAGAAGATCCTCTACCGCCTTTTTCAAGATGTATTTCTGGGTGCGGCCGCGAATTTTCAAATGATCGGGGACCCCAGTGGCGAACTCGACGAAAAGATGATCGAGGAATGGAACGCGGCTCTCGATCGAACATGCCATGCTCATCCGATCCTGCTTCTTGAGCAGCTCCACTAGATATGTTTTCTGATCGGCGTAGAGCATACGCGCCAGCGGGGAGGCGTCCTGCCGCGCATTCCAGTAACGGAGGAAGTTTCCATAGACGGCCGTGGCGGGGGAGTCGAGGAGACGGTTCTGGTCCTCGCGGGAGAAGGCGCAGTAGAAGTTGTCCAGGTACAGCGACTCCATCGATTCGTCGCGGCCGAGCACCGTGTGGCCGATTTTGCGGCGCACGGAAGCCGACAGCAGGGAAGTGGCCGCGAGCGTCTGACGCAAGCGGGTCCGCAGCGCAGCCGGGATCACGCCATAGACCGATGCGGCGCGCTGGTTCATCAAATTCCAGGCGTAACGTTCGTAGCCTCCAAATAACTCATCGCTTCCCTCACCCGTGAGCACGACCTTGACTTCGCGGGCGGCAAGTTGGGAAACGAAATACAGCGACACACTGGACGGCCAGCAGATGGGCTGGTCTTCGTGCCAAATGAGCCGGGGCAGGGCCTGGAAGAAGTCCTCCATGCCGACCGTCACTTCGTGGTGTTCGGTGCCTAGTTCGCGGGCCACTTGGGCGGCATACGACAACTCGCTGAATTGAGCCTCGCGATACCCCACGGAAAAAGTCTTCACCGGCCCGGAAACCATGCGCTTGATGAGGGCCGCGATGGCGCTCGAATCGACCCCTCCGCTGAGGAACATACCCAGCGGCACGTCGCTCATCAGGCGCATTTGGACGGTTTCTTCGAGGCGGCTGCGGCACTCGCTGATCCAGGAAGCGTCATCACGCACTTCGGCAGGCGCCGGGGCGGGAACATCCCAATACTGCTCGATGTGAAGCTGCGGTTGGTCGCGATCCAGGCGCAGCATGAGTCGGTGCCCCGGCATCAACTTGCGTATGTTTGCGAATAGGGTGCGCTCGCCGCTGACGTAGCCGAATCCCAGGTATTCGGGAAGCACGGAAGCATCCAGTTCGGCCGGGATCGCCGGATGCTCCAGAAGCGATTTGATCTCACTGGCGAAAGCGAAAACCCGCCCATTCCAGAAATAGTAGAAGGGTTTGATGCCGAGCCGGTCCCGCGCACAAAATAACGTGCGCCGCTGACTGTCCCAAATCGCGAAGGCGAACATGCCGCGGAGGCGGGAGACGCAATCCGAACCGTATTCCTCATAGGCATGAAGAATCGTTTCGGTATCGCACCGGGTGGCGTAGCGATGACCGGCGCGTTCCAGCTCGGGACGGAGCGCGGCATGATTGAAGATCTCGCCGTTATAGACAATCCAGAGGGACCGATCTTCGTTGGTCATGGGCTGGCGGCCGCCCTCGATATCTATGATGCTGAGACGCCGGTGTCCCAGCCAGGCCCAGGAATCGTGATAAACCGTGTGGTCATCGGGGCCGCGATGCGCGATCGCCCGAGTCATTCGCTCGAGGACGGCGTCGCTGGCGTTGCCGGCGGAGAGCGTGGCGTTCACAAAGCCGGTTATGCCACACATACTCCTTCAGTGTAACGACAAAGATAGCTGCTACGCGCTTGGGTGGGTCAGCCGTTTGAAGGGCTGTGTTAGAGTCGGAATCTGGGAGAGTCATGGCCCTGGTCGGCGGACGCTTGGCGGCGCTCATTCTGAACCGTTACGAATGGCACAACCTCGAAGCCCCTCCTCACTACAAGGCCAAGACCAAGCTCCAAATACTCTTTGGCCCGGCCTTTTGGGACCAAATTCGCAATAAGACCGTTCTAGATTACGGATGCGGCCAGGGGCTGGAGGCCATTGACATGGCTCGGTGCGGCGCCGCCTACGTGTACGCCTTGGACATGCGTGAGGATGTGTTGGCCGCGGCCAGGGCGCATCAGGCGGCCGCCAACGTTGAGAATTGCGCCTTCGTTCGGCATTGCGACTCAAAGGTGGACGTAATCCTTTCGGTGGATTCCTTCGAGCACTTCCCTCACCCCGATCTGGTTCTGGAGGAGATGTCGCGTTTGTTGAAGCCGGACGGCAAGGTCATCGTCGCATTCGGCCCCCCCTGGTACCACCCCACCGGCGGCCATTTCCCCCTGTTTCCCTGGGCCCACCTGTTGCTGGCGGAGAAATCGCTAATGACCTGGCGTTCGAAATACAAGACGGACGGAGCAAAGCGCTTTCAGGAAGTGGCCGGCGGGCTCAATCAAATGAGCATCCATAAGTTTGAGCAGATCGTCGCCAACAGTCCGTTGAAGTTCGACACCTTAGAGACCGTCCCGATTCGCGCCGTGCGGCGCCTCCATTGCCGTCTGACCCGGGAATTCTTCACTTCCATTGTCCGCGGCAGGCTGGTGCACCGATCCTGAATCCGCGAACTCGAGTCAACTGACCGCAACCGGTTCCGCCGCTAGTTCCCGAATCACACGCCCGGTAAGTCCCTCGGGTATCGGCTGCCCTAGTAGATGGTACAAAGTCGGGGCAATGTCGAGGTTATCATAGGCCTCGGAAATGGCACCCTCGGGGATGCCCGCGCCGTAAATCATCAAAACTCCGCGCGGATCGTGGCAGCCGGACTTGAGGTGGCCCGTGTTGTAGATAAGCTCGCTGTACGGGAACTCCGGAGTCCCGGGAACGTCCGGAAACACGATGCGACTTGTTTCCAGTACGCGCTTTGGTTCGTACGGGTTGATATTGACGCGGATCGCCCTTCCCGCACCTCCCAGCCAAAACACCGGCTGGCCCGGCTGGTCCAGGTAAACCGTGCTCAACATCCCGCGCACCTG
>JBGPHB010000773.1:0-3365 GCA_041484155.1 Bryobacteraceae bacterium | reverse complement strand
CGGCTATTTCGGCCAATGCGCGCACCTGCTCGAAGACGGAGTCCGCCAGCGCTTCCGCGGAGAGATGCAGCTCGACGCGTCCGAAATTGGCGCGATCGGGATAGCCGGGATGCGCGCCCACGGCGACGTTCCACCGCCGCGCTTCCTCGATCGTCGCCTGGATGCTCTGCTCGTCTCCGGCGTGACCTCCGCAAGCGATATTCGCCGAGGTGACATATGGCATCAACAATATGTCATCCGGGACTTCCCCCATGTCGCAATTCAGGTCGATATTCAAATCAGCCGAGAGACGCAATCAGTTCCTCCTGTTCCCTGAGCAGCGCTCTCGCCGTTTCGAAGCTCACCTGTTCGAACCGAATCTCGTCGCGCGGCCGAAGTTGTCCCAAGCTGTGAAGATCCGCCGAGATCACGTTCGCGATTTTCGGATACCCTCCCGTAGTCTGCTGCTCGACGAAGAGAATGATCGGCTGTCCTCCCGGCGGCACCTGAATCGCCCCGAGTGAAACCCCCTCGGTGATCATCTCTCTCGCTGGAGCCGGAATCGGCTCGCCCTCGAGCCGGAGCCCCATGCGATTGGCGTCCTCGGTGACTCGATACGCGCCCGTCAACCCGGAAAACCAATCGCTCTGCGGCCCGGGCGTAACGCGCAGCACTTTACGTGGAGCTAGTTGGTCCAAAACCTGCGCAGAAACGGTGCGCATCGCACCCGTAGCTGGTCCAATCCGCAGTACATCCCCGGCCCGGAGCAGTCGGCCACCGAGCCCGCTCAATACGTGTGTCGATGCACTGCCCAAAAACGGCTCCACCACGATCCCGCCCCGAACGCAAAGATAACACCGCGCCCCCGTTTGTGTAGCGCCCAAACGCAGCGTCTCGCCGGCCCGCATCTCGATGGCCGTCCACAGCGGGGCTCCGAAATCCGACCCCGTCAGCGCCACGACTCCGCCCTTTGGAAACAGGAACGCGCCGCCCCGCAGCGTCATCTCAAGCCCCGCCGCGTTTTCAGGATTCCCCACCAGCCGGTTGCCGATCCGTAGCGCGATCGGGTCCGCTGCCCCCGAGGCCGAAACGCCCATTGGACCGAACCCTTCGCGTCCAAGATCTTGCACGGTGGTGAGCAGACCCGGTTCAATCACTTGCATAGAATCTGACGCGATCCCCGATCGAGAGCAGGCTCATATCTTTGCGGTCCGGCTGAAACATCGCCAGCGGAGTGCGCCCAATCAATCTCCAGCCGCCCGGAGTTGAGAAAGGATAGACACCGGTTTGATTGCCCGCGATCCCCACGCTGCCCACCGGGACTTTTCGTCGCGGCGTGGCCAGACGCGGCGTCGCCAAGCCTTCCGGCAATCCCCCGAGGTACGCGAATCCCGGCACGAACCCCAAAAAACAGACCTCGTAGATCGCCGAAGCGTGCAGTTCGATCACCTTGGCAGGCGTCATGTCGCGCATCGCGGCAACGTCGTTCAGGTCGGGACCGGACTCGCCGCCGTAGCGCACCGGAATCTCCACTTGCCGGGGTTCCGGAAGGTGAATATCCACGAGGCGGTCTAAGTAGGACCGCAGAATCGCTTCCAGTTCATCGTGCCCGATTTTCAGGGCATCGAATTTGACCAGGAGCGATTCATAGGCGGGGTGAAGATTGCGGATGCCTGCGACCGGCTCGGATTCCAGCAGCCGCAGCAGCTTCAGAACCGTCTGGTGGTCCACATAAACCAGCAGCGATTGATCGCTCGCCCACTGGATCCGCATGCTCACTCCCTCCGCTGTGAAAAATTCGTTCAGCCCGCTCCCTCACGGTCGCGGTTCGGTAAGCCGGCTGATTGCGCACAGCGCCGACACCGAACCGCGACCGTGAGGAAGCGGGCTGAACGAATCTTTCATGACTTCTCAGGCTTACGGGGCGGTCAGCCGCCCATCTCCCGCTTTAACCAAGCCTTGGCGAATTCCCAGTCGCGCTCGATGGTTCGCGCCGAAATCTTCATGACCTCCCCAATCTCTTCCACGCTCATCCCGCCGAAGTAACGCAGCTCGACAACTCTGGCCTGCCGGGGAGCGATTTTCGCGAACTCCTCCAAGGCCTCGTGTAGCGCCACAATAGATCGATCCGGTTGCGGCGACATGACGGCCACGTCGTCCACGTTCACCCTGAGCACACCCGCGCCGCGCTTGTCAGAACCGCGCGCGCGCGCCGCGTCCACCAGGATACGCCGCATCATCTGCGCGGATAGCGCAAAAAACTGGGCCCGGTCCCGCCAACCGGCGTTCTTGACGTCCACCAGGCGAAGGTAGGCCTCGTTGACCAGAGCCGTGGTCTGGAGCGTGTTCCCCGCCCGCTCATTGTGCATGTAACGCCGCGCCATGCGGAGCAGGTCATCATACACAATCGATGCCAGCCGGTCGAACGCCGTTTGGTCGCCACCCCGCCAAGCCCTTAATAAGACAGTGATTCCCGTGGGTCCAGCCGGCGTCATCGCAAGTTCCTGCAAGAAAGGTTATCACGCGATGGCAGATCCTGCCCTCCGCTTCCGCCTGCTCGGGCGGAGGCAGGAAGGCAATGAAGATCTGGAGCGTGGTTTCGATGGCGGCGGTGGCGGCAGCGAGCGCTTATGGGGGTGAATCGGCCCACCTGGAGAAACGCAAGGTCATCGTTTGCACGGCGATGCATTATGACTTCTTGGTGCAGCGAGCGAAATCGATCGCTGCGGGCATGTTCCTCGAGGCTGGCGTAAAGCTCGACTGGCGCAGCGAACGTTCCTGCCCGCAAGGAGCGATCCGAATCAGTTTCTCCGATGGGGCCGACGCGAAGTTCTTGCCGGGAGCGCTCGCGTATGCCCGGCCCTATGAAGGAACGCACATCCGGGTGCTCTACGACCGGCTGAAACAGCAAAACGAACAGTCACAGTGGCTTATTGTGCTGGCTCACGTGCTGGTCCATGAAATCACACATATTCTACAAGGCGTCTCGCAGCACTCGGAGAGTGGCGTCATGAAGGCGAGTTGGGAAAAAGCGGACTTATACGAAATGGCCTTCAAACCCTTGCCTTTCACACAAAAGGACGTGGAGTTGATTCACAAGGGACTGGATGCACGGGAATCCCGCCTTGCGGCCGCAGGCGTTGCACCCGCGCCTGCTGCGCGGTGAAGGTACTATGGGGAACGGCTGCGTCATGAACTCCGAACGCTTGCAACAGGTCGAAGATCTGTACCACTCGGCACGCGAGCGCGAGCCGGGCGAGCGCGGAGCTTTTCTTGCCAATTCCTGCCATGGCGATGAGGATCTGCGGCGGGAGGTGGAATCGCTGTTGGCGCAGGATGGCTCGGGCGGGCCGATGGAGCGTCCGGCCATGGAGATTGCGGCGAAT
>JBGPHB010000772.1:0-3376 GCA_041484155.1 Bryobacteraceae bacterium | reverse complement strand
TGCCGCCGGAATCACCTTGCTCTCCGGCCAGGTGACCGCGACGCAAGGTTCCGAATAACGAACGTAGACTCGCAACTGGTCCGACGAGGCGGAAACGGCCTCGATGCTGAGGCTGCTATAGGGATCCTGCCATTTGCGGCCCACCGGCAGGACGGGATCGAGGTAGGATTGTTGGTCGCCGGGGACCCCGGGCGTAGCGTCGAGCACTTCTCCGGTGAGATTAACCTGCGTCGGCGTGTAGTGCAGGATCGCGCCCGGCTGCAACGCGGGCAGGTTCACGTCCGTGCCGGCCTGGGTGCGGTACCCCACCCATACATACTCGTCGCCGCGCTGGGTTTTGCGCTTCACTTTGAGGCCGCGCAATCCGCCGCCGGGAACGCCCATGGGAAGCAGGTCCGCATCGGCGTCTTCGGTGACGGTGCGGACACTCTCACCTTCCTTGAGCCATTTGAGAATGTCCTTCTGCCCCAGACCGTAAGTGGAGGCGCCGCCCGATCCCATGGCGCTGTACTGATCGCCGTATTCGAGAACCGTGGAGCCGGAGCGGTCGGCGGGCAGCGTTTCGCCGGGTGCGATGAAAGCGTTAGAGTGGGCCAGGCCGAACCCGTGGCCCACTTCGTGAAAAACGTAGCGCTGCACGCCAGCCAGGGTAGCGGCGGTATTCATTTCTCCCATGGACGCCATGTGCGTGCCACCGCCGGGAATACTGAAACTCCGGCAGCCTAGGGAGTCAATCCCGCCCCAGAAGCACGAGCCGAGTGGGGGGTGTGCTATGAAGATGCGATTGTACTGGGTGATATCGGTAAGCTTGGCGGCCGCGGCGTAGGCGGCGGTCTGAAGCGCGCCGCCGTCGTTGCAGCCATACTGCCGGTCGAGATCGATCGGCCCGATGACATCGCCCGTAAGTTGGACCGCGCCGAAGGAGCTGATCTCCCAGAATTTGGGCGCGGAGAGATCGCCGGAGAAGACCCAGGTCCGGAGCTGGTCGATAGTGACCGGCGGCGCGCCGAGCCCCGGGACACGGGCGTAGATGATGGCCAGCCTTTGTGGTCCTACGGTGTTGCAGGGAGGCGCCTCGGCGTGGCGCTCGACCACGGCGTCGGTGACAAGCAGGGTATCGGCGATGCGGTAGCCGCTCAGCCGCACCGTGTCGCCGCACTGGGCTGCCGGCGCGACTGCGGCGTCCTGGTAGCCGGTGACGGCGCCCGCCTCGTAGATATAAGTGGCGCGTTGGTCCTCAAAATCGTCGGCAATGGACACGGTGGACGAAACAGCAGTGTCGAACGCCTCCAGCGGCGCCGTGGGATCGAGCGCCCGCAGCCGGGCGGCGTCGCGATCGGAGAGCACGAATTGGCGGGCTGCGGCGGGGTTCGAGCGAATGCGATCGCGGAGCAGGCTGGCGCGCTCGCGAAGACGACTGCGGTCGCCGGCCCGCGCCGAGGCGGTCATTTCCTCCAGCGGGTCACCCGGGCGCTCCTGGGCGCAAAGCCCGAAGGCGAGCCCCAGAAGTAACAGCGATGGGCGCTTGATATTCATCGTCCTCCGATAGAGCAGAATACTTACCTGATTTGATGAACTGGTTTCGGCAAAGACCCAGGGTGTCCATTGTATCCGGAACTGGAGCAGCACTACTACTTGCCATCGACAACCGGCGCCCCCGCCGTTTCCATGCGTCTACATAAGCAGCGACGTGTCAATAAATCATCTGTTTTGAACGAGACCCTCGCAAGGTTGATCGAAATGACGTATTTCAGTGGAATGACCGCCGAGGAGATGACCAAAGCGGTCGAAATGTCGGTTCACATCGTCCGGTACGGATCTGCGGTTTGCCCAAGCCTGGTTGCGGCGGAAACTCGCCCGGTCAACAGAAGCACTATAGGTGATTGATTTTAAATTGGAGCCAAGCTTACGCCAACGCTCATCGATGAATACTTCGAAACACATTTGCCGTATCGAGTAGCAATCCTGCTCGCCCATTACCGCATGACGCGTGAGTCCTGGACTGGGGATTCCGGCAGACTGAATGCCTGTTTTGTAGCGGCCCTGGTGACCGGACGGTTGTTCCTGAATGTGTTGGGCGTCGGTAAAAAAAACGGAAAGCTAGTGAAGTTCGACGCCAGGCCTGATGATGTCAACGCAGAAGACCTTGGCGGCAAACTTATAGACCTGACTACGCTGCTCCCGGAGGACCACGCGCTGTTCATCGGATTCCTCACGATGGTGGACAAGGCTGCGGCGCATTTCACGCTCCCCTCGCCGCATGACTGGACCAAGACGGACGACGCGATTCTTCGAATACATCACTATCTTCGGATCAACCTTTATCACCTTACGAAGAGGCCCGTCGAAGAACCTTGATCCCAAACAAATTTTGGTCGGCCAACCACTGGAGTCGCTCGGATCGGCTCAACTCGATGATCTGGCGACTTTCACCGCTACTCGCGTGGAAAATTCATGGGAGGAGCCTGATTAACACACCGGGCCACGTCGGGGGCGAACAGTCAATGATTCCCGGTGGAAAGTGTCCTCTGCTTTCATTGCGTGTTCACTACAAGTTCCGATCCGTCCACGGGTGGACATAGAACTTCGTCAATTTGGTGGGACGATTATCAGCGCCGACCACAAACCTGTATGCTTCCAAGCATCCCGTAGTGAAGTGGCAAAAATGTACCAGGGCATATTCCTCACCCGGGATGAGCCATCCGTATGAGTTCAGTTCTTTTTCAAGAAGCTTAATAACATCTCTCGGCTCGCCGCGAACGCAGAACAACATCAACTTCAGTGGTGATTTCACAGAAAACAGCTTTATGAAGTCCTCAAGCACATGCTTGTTGGAGTGACCAACTTCAGATTCGGCAACAAGAGTAATCACACCAGAAGAGCGATCTTTCCACACAACATCACACAGGAATTCTTTCGGATGCTTCGCGTGCAACGTTTCCATGCGGGGCAGCTGCTTGTAGCCTTCATCCTCCAGCACTCGTCCGAGTTCAGCTATCACTCGCTTCCTCGCGGTAGATCCGAAAGACGTCACATCGTGTACGAACTGCCCGCGGGTTGTGGGAACTCTATCGAACACCTGCATTTTCTTGATGGTTTCGAGCAACTGGATCGCCGTTATAGAAGGTTTACCGAATGCCATCCTGCATGCTCCTTTCTTGAGCTATCCGTTCCGACATAACATGATTCGCACGCGGCGACCCTGGATTTTTGCGGTCAGCGGCCGCACTGTCAACATGGTATGTCTTCCCGTTCGTGAGGTCGAGCCTATTGTTCGAGAGAAACGGCCGGTAAATTGAAGGACCAGATTTAGACCGCGCGCTGCCGGCACTCTAACTGTAAATGCGCACGATCTTCTCCTCGAGATTCTCACGGA
>JBGPHB010000771.1:0-3388 GCA_041484155.1 Bryobacteraceae bacterium | reverse complement strand
TCCACCACCAGCGTATCTCCCTCCCAGTGCCCCACCGAGTACCCCATCCAAGTGGGATTGGGGTCCTTGGGAAGCTCACGGCCGTCGGTGAAGATTTGGCGGAAGGTGGTTCCGTATTCATAAAGAATCACGACCAGTCCCGGCACCTGGACGATTTTGTGTATGTCGAACGCATCTGCCTTCGGCACGCCGCGCGGCAGGCACCGCGACTCCGGATTGTTTAGCTGGTTGTCCGCGGTGTTCTCCTTGAACAGCGCCTCCGCCCAAGGCTTCCATGGCATCTCAATTCCATCCAGATAGTAGGCGGTGGTGCGCGAGTTGAGGTGCTCCCAGATTCCGGAGAGGTCGGGTTTTCCGTCCGGCTTCTTCGGGGCCGGCTCCGAGAGGTTCGGCTTGCCGGCCGTCTTATTGTTGAGCCACTGTGCTCCGGCGGGAAGGGCAATCGCGACGATGCTCACGATCCAGATCTTCATTTTGCGGGCAGGTGAGGAACGTCTTTTTCGTTCTCCAGGCAGATGTAATCGATCATCTCCGTGTCCGGCGCCAGTGGCTGCTTGAGCTTGATGGCCCAAGGTTTCGTGTACGCTTTGGGATCGTTCACTATGATCTCGACTTCCAGTGCCCCGAAGTTCACGCGGTGGAATCGTTCCGTGATCCTGGCGGCGTCAGTTAGAGGACTGCCGCCTGTATCGAGCCACAACCCGTCGCGCAGGCCGGCCGTTTCCACCACCAGCGTGTCTCCTTCCCACCTCCCCGACGAGTAACCATTCCAGGACGGGTTCATATCCGCGGGCAAAGGGCGCCCATCGGTGAAGATCTGCCGGTAGCTGGCATTCAGCTCGTTCAGGATCACGAGAAGTCCCGGAATCTGGACGATCTTCCTAAAACCGGCGAACGTATGCAGCCGGATGGGACCGGCGGGAAGGCAGTGAGTCAGCGGATCGTTCGGGCGGTTGGCGGCACGCGTCGCCTTAACGACGGCGGCTGCCCACGGCTGATAGGGCAGACCACCTTTTAGTGACCAGCCGATGTTGACGAACTCTTCGCCGACTTTCTGGTCTTGGCATCCCTCGGGAGGGCAAGGCCGGTTGTCTTCCCAGGCCCACAGGCCAGAGAGGTCGGGCTTGCCGTCAGCGCTCCGGGGCGCGGGAGCGGAGAGGTTCGGCTTGCCGTCGGATGTGCGCGGGATTCCGGCTGTGGGATAGTCGAACCACTGGGCGCCCAACGGCGCTGCCAGCGGGATGCACAATCCGGACGCGGCCAACGCCATGGCGAACTTGGTCATGAATCGTCCTTTAGAAAAATCATACACTGTTCGACTCGATGTGATAACAGCATCGGGACAAGAAAGCCGGCCTGGAGGCCGGCTCGCCGCCATGACTGGCCGCCCCACGAGTGACCTAGCTATATCCCGGCGTACCAGGCAAAGCCTGCGGCATGGGCGCTTGACCCGGTGCCGTCCTTGATGTGGTCGACGCGGTCCGTCACGGTCATCCGGCTCAGAAACTTCAGGTGCTTATAACCGAGCTGCCGTTCCACGCGAAGCCGCAAGGGCGCGCCATATGCAACCGGAAGGTCGCCGCCATTCATTCCGTAGGCGAGCAGCGTTTGCGGATGGAGAGCGTCCGCCATATCGACGCTGTCCCACCAGCCGTCGACAGTCTGGAAGACCACGTAGCGGGCCTGCTCGTGCACGCCGAGTTCCTGAAGCACGCGGGAAAGCTGTACGCCGGTCCACTGGCCGATCGCCGACCAGCCTTCCTCACAAGATTGCTGGGTGATCTGCGTTCGGGACGGAAGGCTCTTGAAAAACGCGAGCGGGAGTTCGCCGGGTTTGGAGACCAAACCATCCACGGTCAAGCGCCAATCGTCGAAATGTCCGGCCAGCAGGGGTTGATGGCGCGGGTCGTTGGGATTCAACCTGCCGTTGACCGGGAAATTGCGCGTGATCATCTCGGGGCCGAACTCGCGCGCGAGCGAATGATTCGATTGCAAAACGCGCTGCGCGGCGAACGTGAGTGCGTCGGTCACACCAAAGACGCCGCGGCACGACGGGGGCCAAGGCGCTTTGATCGCGGCCACGAGAGCGGCGCCCGCGCCGGCGGCTCCGGCAATCCATTTCCTGCGTGAAAGTTTCATTGCTTCTCCCCGATCTTGTAGTAGCCCGAAATCATCGCCATGAAGTTTTTCCGGAAGCCCGCCAGAAAAATCATGGCGAGGTGAATCGCGACGAATAGAACCAGAGCGTTCGCCAAGATGAAATGGATGGTGCGGGCCGACTGTCTTCCGCCGAACAGTGTGAACAGTTGCGGGAACGTCGCCGTAAGCCCCGGCGACATCGTGAGCCCACTCAGAATCGTCAGCGGCAGCAGACCGAACACCACTGCGGTGTATGCCAGCTTTTGTAGGAGGTTGTATCCGTGTTCCTCCGCCGGATTCTTTAGCCGCAAATGCCGCCCGACGATCCCGACGATGTTTTTCCATTCGAGCTGCGTCCGGCCCGGAACAAAATTCGACCGGAAATGGCGCGCGTACAATCCCCAAAGAACATATACCAGACCATTCAGGATCGCGACCCATGCGGCCAGAAAATGCACGTTCCGGCCCCATGCTCTGACCCATAAATGTTCGAGGTCGGCGGCGAAGGGGAGTTCAAAGGCGGCCGGCGTATTGAAATAGCCCGTCTCGCCCCAATAAAACCGTGGATGAGCGAGCAGGATTCCGATACTGCTGACGGTAAGCGCCACGAAGCTGAGGGCGTTCACCCAGTGGGTGATCCGGACCAGTCGTGTGTGCCTCGATTCCCGGTTCACGCCCACAGCAGAGAGTTGTTCCGAGGTCGTCATTGATTGGAAGTATATCAGGTATATCAGGTATATGTCGTGGCTTAGACTTGGGAGGTTTATGCGACGGTCAACCGCAATCCGTCTCGCGATGACATGTCGCGCAATGCTCGATCTAATCTCCTGTCCCGGAAATTCTAATAAGAAATCCAGCGGCCTGATCCAACCCCGCCCTGACGGGCGGGGCTTGTCTTACATCCGCAACACCCCGGCAAGCCCTGCCCGTCAGGGCGGGGTTCTGTTCGGAAATGTAGGTGGGGCATGCTTTAGCTTGCCAAAAGGCTTTCACCAAGTGGAGTTTCTCGAAGCCCGTGTTTCCCGCGACCGCTCAGAATGTCGCGATGGGATTTATGGGCGAACCCGTACCTCCGACAATTGCCAGCGGAGCCGCGGTCAGCAGGAACTCCCACCGGTTCCGGGACGCTGCCGCATCCGCCAGCGCCTCCAGATCGCAATTATCGAACAGGTGCACGCCCAGGTACAGCAACGCGAAATCATGAATCGCCCCGCGGAGAGGTGATGGCGACACATATTGCGGATGGTCG
>JBGPHB010000770.1:0-3390 GCA_041484155.1 Bryobacteraceae bacterium | reverse complement strand
GTGAATTCCTGGAAGGAGATCGTCCGCCGCGTTGTTTACCTGGGTCGGCGTTCGCGGTTCGACCACGAGCTTGAGGACGAAGCCCGCTTCCACATCGAAACCCGCGCCAAAGAACTGGAACAAGCCGGCCAGTCGAGCCGCGACGCGCTCCTTCAGGCGCGGCGGGAATTCGGTCCGCCAGCGCGCATGCAGGAAGATACCCGTGCCGCGTGGCAATTCCAATGGATCGAGCAGCTCTTCATTGATCTTCGACACGCGCTTCGAACTTTCCAGCGTCGCCCCGCGTTCGCCCTGACGGCGATCGCCTGCCTCACGCTGGGCATTGGCGCCAACACTCTGATCTTCAGTCTGGTGAACGCGGTTCTGCTGCGCTCGCTGCCGTACCCGGATGCGGATCGCCTGGTGACCGTATGGTTCACCCCTCCGAACCGGCCCAACCAGAAAGCCGGCACCAACGCGCTTGGTTACTTCACGGTCCGCGACAACAGTCATGTATTCGAGAGCGTCGGCGCCGCCAGGCTGGACGCGGCGTTCAATGTCTCCGAAGACTCTCCGAACGGCGGCGCGCCTGAACGAGTCCCGGTCCAGTGGTTCACCATCGATCTTTCCCACGTTCTGGGAGTGAATCCTATACTCGGCCGCTGGCCCACGCAGTCGGACCAGAATCAGCTCGTCATTAGCTACAGTCTTTGGCAGCGGATTTTTGGAGGCGCACCCGACGTCATTGGCAAGAAACTGCGAACCGATTTCGGTCCGATGCCGGTGATTGGGGTGCTGCCCGCCGGATTTGAGCTGCTGAGGCCGGATGTCGGGTTCTGGATTTTCCAAACGGATCCCGATCTTCGAACCCAGGGCGCGCTCCGCAGCCTCAACCGGATTTTTACGGTCGTCGCCCGGCTGAAACCCGGAGTCACCATCGAACAGGCGCGCGCCGAGATGACCCGCGTGGCCCCCAGACTAGCGAAAGAAATGCCGGAATCGCACAAAGGCTGGGGTCTCCAGGTCGAGACGCTTCACGACGTCTCCGTGGGCCAGATCCGCAAGCCGCTGTTGATATTCCAAGGGGCTGTCTTCTTCGTCCTGTTGATCGCGTGCGCCAACGTGGCTGGCTTGCTGCTGGCCCACGCCTCCGCCCGGAAAAGAGAGTTGGCCATGCGCGCCGCCCTCGGATCGAGCCGTTGGCGTATAGCGCGCCAGCTACTGACCGAAAGTGTGCTGCTCTCTCTGATCGGAGGCGCTTCCGGGCTGGCCCTGGCTGCCGTGGGTTTGCGAGTGTTCACCAGTCTTCGCCTGGCCGGCTTCCCGCACGAGATCGCTCTGGATACGACGGTGGTGGGCTTCACGCTGTTGCTGTCGCTCGGAACCGGATTGATCTTTGGCGCGCTCCCCGCACTTCAGATTTCCCGGCCCGACCTCATGGAAGTCCTGCGCGAATCCACCAGAAGTGCCACGGCCAGCGGCGCACATCAAAGGCTTCGCGGCGCGTTCGTCGTGGTTCAGGTTTCTCTCGCGCTCGTGCTCCTGATGGGAGCCGGTCTCACGATCAACAGTCTCATGCGGCTCAATACCGTTCAGGCCGGGCTCGATCCCCGCGGTCTGATTGCCTTTCAGGTTCCCTTGTCGCGAGCATTCTATTCGAACGCCGGCACGACCCCCACCGGAGGATTTCAGGTCAACGTGAGCCCCCGTGTCAATCTTCTGACGGAACGCATCCGTGCCCGGGCAGCCACGTTGCCCGGCGTCGAGTCGGCGACGTTGGCCGTGACGCCACCCCTGGGCGGAGAGCCGCCTCGCGTGAGGTTCACCCGGCAGGGGCAACTACTATCGAGCGCGGAACAAGAGGCATGGTCGGCTGAGTATTATCCGGTTGGCGCCGAGTACTTCCGCACGCTCAAAGTCCCGCTGCTGCGCGGTCGCGAGCTTGGCCCGCAGGATTCAGAAACCGGCGCCCCGGTCGCCGTCATCAACGCAACCATGGCGCGAACGTTCTGGCCGGATGCAGATCCCATCGGCAAGCGCGTTCAATTGGACGTGTTGTACGACTCGCCGCGCGAAATTGTGGGCGTGGTGGGCGACGTGCACCAGGTTCGCTATCAGCGCGTTCCTCAGCCCCAGTTGTATCTTCCGCGTGTTCAGTTGCCTCTCAAGATGGGCATGAACGTGAGTCTGGAGATCATGTTTGTCAACACGTTTGTGATTCGCACGCACGGCGACGCAGCGGCCCTGGCTCCCGCATTGCGCGCCGCCGTCGCCGAGGTCGATCCGAATCAGGTCATATCGAGCGTCAGAACCGTCGAGGAGTACGCCGTCGGGCAGTTACAGGACTTGCGGCACTACGCGACCCTGTTCAGTATCTTCGGCTGTATTTCCGTGGCTCTGGCCGCGGTCGGTCTTTTCGGCATCATGGCGCATCTGGTGAATCAGCGCACCAACGAGATCGGGATCCGGAGAGCTCTCGGTGCTCCCAACGGCGCTGTTCTCGTGGAGGTCCTGCAACGCGGCGTGGTCCTCGTCGCGATCGGCTTGGGATTGGGCATGGCAGTTTCGTTCGCGCTCACCCGCCTGATTCAAAATTTGCTGTGGGGCGTGACCGCCACCGACCCGCTTACGTTTGCTCTGGCGTTGCTCGCGATGTTAGCCGTCGCATTGCTGGCCTGCTGCGTGCCCGCGCGCAGAGCCTTGAAAGTCGATCCCGTGATCGCACTCCGCGCCGAGTAAACCTGCGGACTGCTATCATTCCGTCATGCCCGATCTGCGTTCGGAACTCGCTCCCATGTCAGAAGCCGTGACCAACCATGTCCGAGTGGAGGTGCTGTCGAGATTCTCACCGGAGAACTCACGGCCCCCTCAGCACGAATGGGTGTTCGAGTACACGGTCCGCATCACGAACCAGGGAACCGAGACGGTTCAACTCGTCAGCCGGCACTGGATCATCACCGACGCCCTGGAGCACACCGAAGAAGTCAGAGGTCCGGGAGTAGTCGGCGAGCAGCCCGTCCTCGCGCCGGGCGAGTCGTTCAAGTATTCGTCCTGGTGCCCTCTCAAGACCCCCACCGGCACGATGCACGGCACCTATCAGATGGTCCGCGCGGGCGGAAACCAGTTCGACATCGAGATCGCGCCCTTCGGGCTGAGAGCCCGGCAATACACCGTGAATTGACAGTGTCCCCAATTCTTTCACGCGGCCGCGCTGCGTTCAGCGCGGTTCGCCCCCTCCCGGACGGCCACTCCCCGCCGCCGCGGGATAGACCGGCAGCGTAACGTGTTCGCCGAAGGTCGCCTTCAGACCCTCGATGGCGCAATTCTCATCGCCGCCGCCCGCGCCGCCGCCGACCCCGACAGCGCCGATCATTTGCCCGTCGACCACGATCGGGATGCCGCCCGAGTTCG
>JBGPHB010000769.1:0-3395 GCA_041484155.1 Bryobacteraceae bacterium | reverse complement strand
TTGGTCTGGAAATCGTAGGCGAACATTTCGGTCCGCCCCACCAGGGACGGCAGGATGTCGCGTCCGAAGTCGTGAGAGCTGGCTTCGTTCTTCCCGTCGGCGTACAACTCTTTCAACAGCAGCGGGGTTGAAAAGATGTAGTTTCCCATGGACACGCAGACTCGTTCCGGATCGGCGGGCATGGTGGGCGCGTCGCCGCGCTTTTCGTGGAAGCCGATCACCGCGCCGTCCGGCGCCGTCTCGATCACGCCGAACTCGGCCGAGTGCTCCTTCGGCACGGGAATCGACGCGATGGTCGCCTGGGCGCGCTTGTGCATGTGGTACTCCAGCATCTCGCGGATGTTCATGCGGTAGATGTGGTCGGCGCCGAAGATCACCACGAAGTGCGGATCGGCCTGCTCGATCAGATTGATGTTCTGGTAGAGGGCGTCGGCGGTTCCGCGATACCAGTCATCGCCCGGCGAGCGCATCTGCGCGGGCACCGGAATGATGAAATGCTGCTTCAGCAGGCCGCTGGCTTCCCAGCCGTCGCGCAGGTGCTGCAGCAGGCTCTGGCTCTTGAATTGAATCAGGACATAAGTCGAGTAAATGCCGGAATTGAGCAGGTTGCTGAGCACGAAGTCGATGATGCGATAGCGGCCGCCGAAGGGCACCGCCGGCTTGGCTCGCTCCTTGGTGAGCGGGGACAGCCGAGTGCCTTTCCCTCCGGCCAGCACGAAGGCGAGAACGCGAACCTGCATGGGGCTATTGTGGCAAAACGGGAAGTGGGTAGTGGGGAGTGGGTAGTCGGCGAGCCTGCCACCATTCGCCGACTTCCCACTCCCCACTTCCCACTTCCCGCTAGCTGATAATAAGAGCAAACCTTGTGGGACGGGACGAGATACTGGCGCGGCTGCGTGAAAGGATTCTCCGGTTCGCCGCATCTAAGTTATCGGGGGACTGGGCCGAGGATGTGGCGCAGGAGGTCCTTCTGGTGCTGCATGAAAAATACGCCATGCTCGATCGGATTGAGGACCTCTTGCCGCTGTCGCTGGAGATCGCGCGATTCAAGATCCTGGGAACACGGCGCAAGATGGTCCGGCGCGGGGAAAACACGCAGGTTTCCGTGGATGATTTGCCGCTGGCCGGGGGCGGCGCCGATCCGTTCGAGCAGGCCATGCGCCGGCAGCGGTTGGATCGTCTGGAAGCTGTCCTGGCCGAATTGGGCGAGCGGTGCCGGGAACTGTTTCGTTTGAAGCTGGAGGGCAACACGTTCCCTGAGATTCAAAAGCGGCTGCGGGTTGCGTCGATCAACACGCTGTACACTTGGGATTCTCGCTGCCGCAAGCAATTGCAGGAGCGATGGGAGATTGAACAGCAATGATGCGTGACGATGTGCGTAAGCTGATTGGCGGCTACGCGACCGGCTCTCTCACTGAAGCCGAGCGGGCGCTGCTGTTCGAGGCCGCGCTCGACGATCAGGAACTGTTCGATGAGCTGGCGCGGGAGGATGCACTGCGGGACCTGCTGGAGCAACCCGGCGCGAAGCAGCGGCTGATCGCCTCGCTGGAGACAGCGCGGCCCAAGCCCGCGCGGGTGAGATGGTGGGCTGTGGCTGCCGCGGGAATCGCCGCCGTGCTCATCGCGAGCGTGCTATTCCGGCCCGCGAACAAGCCTGTTCAAGTTGCCGATGCTCTCCGGCCGGTTCCTCAAAGCGCCCCTGTGAAGGAGGCCGCGGAGCCCCCACAGCAGCCCGTCAAAACCATTTCAGCTCCACCGGCACGGCGTGCCAAGCTGGCTTCTGAAACGCAGGTGGCGGACGCAAGGCTGGACGCCAAGGCTGAAGAAGCGAAGGATGAGAAAAAGGCGGAAGTCGCGCAAGCCGAAGCCGCCGTGCCACCGCCGCAACTGAAACAGTTGATGGCGTCGAAAACCAGAGAAGCCGACCAGGCTGCGAACGGCAGGGTCGCCGGGGCCGCGGCGCTTGGCCTCCGCGCGACCGTATCCAAGGCTGCCCGCTTCGCCTTCGACTATGCGCTCGAACCCGGCCGCCAACTGAGGATTACACCCGCCACGGATGGTTACCTGTCCGTGGATGTTGCGGGTCTGCGGGCCGAGCCGGTGATGGCCGGAATTTCCATCTCTTTCCGAATCCCCAATAGCACGGATGCGGTGTCCATCTCTTTTTCCGCCCTTCCCAATCCGCCATCCACGCCGGCCTCCCTGCGGGACCAGCCTTCGGGCACGGTTGAGGATCCGAATCCGTCGGTCAATTCACATTTGGAAGTGACGATACGGCTCACTGCACCTGCCCGGTAGCCAGCGCCTCGATGAAACCGCGCTCCATCGGCCAAGTGCCGACCACGCTCCGGTCCTGCCGCTGAAAATTCCCGGCCGTCAGCAGTCCGCTCAGGCCGCTCGGGTTGGGTGTCAGGTGCTGGCGCGCGAGCATCTTCTTCAGCTCCTCGGTGGTTGAGGTGAACTGCCCGGCCAGCGTGGTCGCGGCCGCAGGCGTCGAACACACGACTTCGATCCGGAGCTGGAGCCGCTGGTCCCGCGGTCCGACGGCGAACGTCACCTCCTGGGCCTCCGCGAGCGGCGTCAGGAACGAATGCGTCCCGGATGGCAGGCTGCTCGTGTCGTTAAACATATACGACGGAACCGAAATCCAGACCGGCTCCGCGGGCAACCTTGGCGGATTCCGCCACTTGGTGGGACTAATCATGTCGGTGCCGCGTTCTTCCTTCGATACCGCCAGGGCAAGGATATCCGACCTCACCGGGTAGAACGAAATGTTCCGGTCCGGGCTGCTGCCCGGCATGGTGCAGATGGCGTTGCGGCAAGCGCCACCTTGGGCGCGCGCGTAGTCGTTCAGACGCTTCCACGCGAAGCGTCCGCGTAATACCAGATACGTGTCGCCCTGTAGAAAAGCGGCGGCCACCGCGTCCAGGTCGCTTCGATAATCGAACCCGGTCTGGTCGATGAACCGGCGGTAATCCTCTTCTTCCGCGGCCTTCGAACCGGCCAGCAGATCGAGCAAGCCGCTGCTCCGCAAGACCTCGGTATTGATGTAGAGGTGAGCCGCCCGGTCCGGCGGCAGATACTGAACCAGGTCAGCAGCGCTGACGGAACGCGAAACGTGCCACCAATGGGTGAACATCACGGCGCCCGTGCACAACAGGATCACCAGAAGCGCGAGTTGCCAGGGCTGAAACCGATACTGCACAGTACGAAGTTACACCGCGGCGGCAGTCTCTGTCATCCGCTCGCGCTTCCACAACTCGATGTAGGGAGCCAGGTCCTTCATCATTTTGGCGAATTGCTTCGGGTCCAGCGATTGCGCGCCGTCGCTCATGGCTTTTTCAGGCGCGGGATGCACCTCGACAATCAGGCCGTCGGCGCCGATGGCCACTCCG
>JBGPHB010000768.1:0-3401 GCA_041484155.1 Bryobacteraceae bacterium | reverse complement strand
GGCAACATCGTCCTTGGCGCGAGCCTCGGCCGCCAACTCGCCTTCCAGGTACTTGCGTTCGTCGGCGTTCAGCCAGAGCGCTTGATGGGGACGGTCCGTGATTACAAACAACGTTACAATCCCGAGGATGAAGGCGGGTACACCCTCGAGGATGAACAGCCATTGCCAACCCTGAAGACCAAACCAGTGTACGTCGAGCAGCGCCGCTGAAATTGGAGCGCCCAGCGCAAGGCTGAACGGCACGGCGACAATCAGGCCTGACATTGCCCTGCCGCGGAGGTGGTAGGGGAACCAGTGCGAAAAGTAGACGATGATTCCCGGAAAGAACCCCGCCTCGGCAACGCCCAGCAGGAAGCGCACGACGTTGAACTCCATCGGCGTCCGGACAAACGCCGTCGCGGCCGAGATTAAGCCCCAGGTGATGAGGATGCGTGAAAACCATTTCCGCGCACTCCAACGCTCGACCAGCAAAGCCCCCGGGATCTCGAGAGTCAGATATCCAATGAAGAAAATTCCGATACCGAGGCCAAACGCCTCTTCAGAGAGGTGGAGATCCGACGCCATGCGCAGTTTTGCAAAGCCGACATTGGCGCGGTCAAGATAGGCAACCAGGTACATCAAGATGGCCAGCGGAAGGATGCGCCATGCCACCTTGCGCCGCATCACCGAGATCTGCTCTCCGGTGAGCGTCACTCGGAAATCCGTTTCGACTTGTCATGAACAACCGCCGTGCTGGGGTTTACGGCCACAATACTATTGGTTAGACCACAGGTCCAGTTGGCTCGTCAACAAAATTCCGGGCGGCGAGCCCTTACCGCTCCCACTCCCGTTCGAGAATCTCGCAACCTTTCTGATCGAGCGTGGATTTCAACCGGGCTCGCGCATGCCCGGCTTGGATTTGGACGATCTTTTCCTCCTCGGCGCGCGCGACCGCCTGGGCCTTGGCCAGAACGGCTTCAGCGTCGCGACGGGGGATCACCACGACACCGTGTGAATCGGCCGCAACGATATCGCCGGGCAGCACAGGCACTCTTCCAACCGCCACGGGCATTGACTTCGCCCGGTCCATCCTTGAGCGAGCCGTTTGGGACGGTCCACTTGCGCGACCGATGTATAGCCGGGCGCTTCGATCACGATAATGTCTCCGGGTTGGGCGATCTCAAACGCCTTGTAGACCATGAGCTTGTCACCCGGGGGAACGCGATCAGTAATTGCGACCCGGAAGCCGGGGTTGTGGGAGGACGTCATTTTATTTTTGTCATTGCGGGCATCCTGAGCCCGAAGCGCACTGCAATCTCTTCCAACTCACGACAGGTGGCTTCCGGCAGCGGAATTCCGTCTCGTGAGCGCTCCAGCCTCGTCCGGTGCTCGATCTCACCGGGTGTAAGCACTTCGGCGACTCCATCGGCCGGGGGAACGCGCTTGGCCGCGCTCAAATGCTCGGCAACCATGGCGCGATAATGCGCGGCATCGCCGAATGCCGCCGGGTCGATGACGATGACAAAAACACCAGCGAGGCGGCCCCGCGGATCGGGGTCGCGGATTGGCGCTCCAACCATCGTCGGCGAGGGATCGTCGATTATGGCCAGCGCCCCGATCAGCGCCGAAGCCATCGCCAGGCCGTACCCTTTATGACCGGCGATTTTGCCTCCGAGTGGAAGAAGGGCGCCACCCGCGTAATATCGCTCCGGGTCAGTCGTCGGTTCGCCTTCCGGTCCGATGATGCAGTCGGGCGGAAGCTGCACTCCCTTGGCCCGGGCCACGCGGACCTTTCCCTCGGCGACAGCGGAGGTCGAACCGTCGAAGATCATCGGCAGGACACCATCCGAAGAGGGCGCCCCGATCGACCAGGGATTGGCGCCATAGAACCGGTCGCGTCCGCCAAAGATCACCATGCCGCCAACGCCTGGGCCCGCCGCGCCGACTGTGACGATTGAAACGAATCCGCGCTCGGCTGCCCTTTCCGTGTATTCGCCGACGCGCCCGATGTGAGTGGAGTGTCGCACAGCGGCGGCGGCGACGCCCTGCCGTGCGGCCCGCTCGAGCGCCCAGTCCAGCGCGAACATCGTGGAGTAAAGACCTAAGCTGCGCCGGGCGTCAATGAGGGCGGTCCCGGCGGTCTCACGCTCGATTACCGGAAGCTCGCCGGGAGCAATGTCGCCGGCGGCTGTTTGAGCAACGTACTGCGCGACGCGGATGACACCATGCGAATCGTGTCCGGAGAGGTTGGAGCGGACTAGATGCCGCGCCGACTCAGCCGCTGGTTCCAATGGAGCGCCCATGGCTGAGAAAACACCGTGAACCAGTGACTCCAGCGCCTCGGGCCTGCAGCGATAGATTTGAGACATTTGAGACTCATTCACTATATCAATGGTTGGTTAGCCGCGTGCGTTTTTAACAACATGATTGTTGACAATCATGTTGACTTAACCTTGCCGACCGGATATGATCTTCCACCAGCGAGGAGGTTTACCCATGTCGTTTTCACCCCGTTCGTGGCGCCGCATTCTCGTGGCCCTTGGCGCTCTTGCCGGGCAGGCATTCGTTCACGCCCAGGAAGGAAGTGGCGTGCTGGTCGGAACCGTCACCGATCGCTCAAACGCCGTCGTGCCTGACGTCGCCATCTCGATCACGCACACCGGAACAGGTCTGACTCGCTTGGCGAAGACCGGCGCCTCGGGCGACTTTGAATTTCGCGCGCTGCCCATCGGGACCTATGACGTCAGCGCTCTCGGCAGCGGTTTTGCCAGTCTGCGCACCACGGGCGTGACCGTCAGCGTCGGCTCGACTACGCGCCTGGACCTGCACATTCAACTGGCCACTGTGGCGCAGGATATTACCGTACAAGCTCAGGCCGCCGTGCTCGAAACCGAATCCGGGGCCGGGGGCGTGCTGCTGAATTCCAGCCAGGTCACAAATCTGCCGCTCAACGGGCGCAACTTCCTGCAGCTCGTTCCATTAGAGCCGGGCGTCCGCCAGAACTTCTCCTCCGGCAGGCAGTCGTTCGTGTTCAACGGTGCGCCGCCCGGTCAGGGGGTCAACCTGCTGGTCGACGGCACGGACGCTACGGGCATCGAATTCGCGGAGATCGGCGGCATCTTCAGCGCGCCCAACCAATCCACCTTTACGCTTGGCCTGGACTCGATTTCCGAGTTCGTCGTGCACTCGAACAATTACTCGGTGCAGTACGGCAAGAGCCTGGGGGGCGTCATCGAAGTCGTCACCCGGTCTGGAACGAACGACGTCCACGGAAATGCTTTCTACTTTTTTCGCAACGACCTCCTGAACGCCAACACGATCCAAGGCAACGCAGCCGGGTTACCTCGGCCGCCGTTGCGCTTCAACCAGTTTGGGGGAAACACCGGGGCTCCCATCGTGAAGAACAAAATGTTCTTTTGGGC
>JBGPHB010000767.1:0-3401 GCA_041484155.1 Bryobacteraceae bacterium | reverse complement strand
TTTTCCCGACGGCACGTTCGATGCAATCATCTGCGAATGTGCATTTTGCACATTTCCCGATAAACCTGCTGCCGCCCGCGAGTTCGCCCGCGTTCTGCGCCCGGACGGGCGAATTGGACTGAGTGACCTGACCCGTTCCACCACGTTGCCCGACGAACTGCGAGGACTGCTTGCGTGGATTGCCTGCATCGCCGATGCGCGACCGGTCGATGAATACGCGGCCTATCTGAGAGACGCCGGTTTCGAGTCCGTTGAGATCGAGCCGCATGACGAAGCACTCGCGGAAATGGTGCGTAACATTCAAGGCAAACTGTTAGGCGCCGAGCTAATGAGCAAATTGAAAAAGCTCGATTTGCAAGGCATCGATTTCGCACAAGCCAAAACACTGGCCCGCGCCGCGTCCGAAGCCGTTCGCGCCAAGACCCTGGGTTACGCCGTAATTGTGGGGCAGCCAGTCATGGCGGCGAGCCGGCCTCCAGGCCGGCTTTCTGAAAGCCGCCTTGATCAGTTCCGCCATTAAATTGGGCAGCAGCCGGTTGCAAGGTCTCCAGAAAGCCATCCGCCAACTAGCATGGAATGTCGAACTTGCGCTTGACGCGGTCAACAGGGGCGAGCCCGGCTGTTTTCGGCTGCATCGCGACAAGAAAGCCGGCCCGGAGGCCGGCTCGCCGCCATGACTGGTTGCCCCACAAAAGTTTCTGGCTCCCTACTCCACAAAGACCTGGTGGTCAGCCACAATAGTGTGAGATGGCTCAGCTTTCCGATCTGAAGCCAAAGTATCACCTCTTGATTCGGGGCTATCCGTTCCGGCGAGTAGACTGGCGGCCCGGAACTCGTCTCTCAAAGCCACTCAATCAGGCGCGCATCGCCCTGATCACAACCGCGGGATTCTTTTTGCCCGGCCAAGCTCCCTTCGGCGATTCCTACCGTCATGACGACTGCTCTTTCCGCGAGATCCCCTGGGGCACGCCCGTCGAGAATCTTCAGATCGGGCAGACCAGCGACGCGTTCGACCACTCCGGCATCGAAGCCGATCGCAATCTCACGCTGCCGCTCGACCGGTTGCAGGAGCTCGTCGAAGCAGGAATTGTGGGCGAATCCGCGCCGCGTCACTTCAGCATCATGGGGTCCATCATCGCTCCCGCACGGCTCATCTCGCACAGCGGCCCGGAGATCGCGCGAAAGCTCCAGGAAGACGCGGTGGATGCAGTGCTACTCGCTCCGGTGTGCCCTTTCTGTCATCAGGCATCCGGCCTGCTACAAAGCATCATCGAGAAGGTGGGGATCGCGACGGTTTCCATTTCTCTATTGCTGGCCGTAACCGCGCGAGTCGAGCCGCCCCGGGTTTTGGCAGTGGATCGGCCGCTGGGCTATCCCTTGGGCGAGCCGAACAATCCAGAACTGCAGAAACGAATCATGCTGGCTGCCTTCGAGTTGCTGCCGTGCGCGGTTTCCGATCCGCTGATCGTGAAGTTTCCTAACGAATGAGCTTGGAGAGGCCGAGCAGAACGCGGCCCGATGTGCCGGCAAGCAGGCTCTCGATCGCCGCGTCAGCCGCCAACTGCTGGACCGCGGTCGAATAGGTCGGATAGGCGTGGATCGCCCCGGCCAGTTCGGAGATCTTCCAGTTGTGCCGAATCGCCAGGATAAACTCCGTGATGGCTTCCCCGGCGCGCCCGGCCACGATGGTCGCTCCCACAATGGATCCGTCCGCTTTGGTGACAGCCTTGATGAATCCGTCCTCATCGTTTTCGCATACGGCACGGTCGGTGTGGCTCATCTCCCACCTGCAAACCTTGACCGTGTCGCCGAACTGCTTGCGCGCCTGCTCTTCCGTCACACCAATGTGGGCGACTTCAGGATCGGTGAACGTGACCCACGGAACCACCTCCGTGAAGCCGGAGTTGTGTCCTGGAAGCAGCGCATTGCGCACGGCCTGAAATGCCTGCCATCCGGCGAAGTGCGTGAATTGGTATCCGCCCGCCACGTCGCCCGCGGCGTAGATGTGCTTGATGTTCGTGCGCAATTGATCGTCAACGGGAATGCCCTTCGCCGAGTACGAAACGCCGGCCTTCTCCAGGTCGAGACCGGCGACGTTGGGAGCGCGCCCGGCGGCCAGTAGCAACATATCGCCACGAACCTCACCGCTATCGGTGGTCAAGACGACTTCGGCTCCCTCCTGCCGGACGGCTTTAGCGCGGCCCCGCGCCAGCCTCAGCCCCTCGCGTTCAAAAACCTGTTCGATCTTCTGGCGCGCCTCGGGCTCCTCTTTGGGCAGCAGCGTTCGGGCCACGATGGTCACCTGCGACCCCAGCCGTTGGTACGCTTGCGCAAGCTCGGAGCCGATCGGGCCGCCGCCCACCACGATCATCCGGGGCGGAAGCACGTCGTTGTCGAAGATGTGTTCGTAAGTCACATAGGGAACATTCTCGATTCCCGCTAACTCGGGCGGGGCGGGGCGCGCGCCGCTCGTAATCAGGAACGATTTAGCGTGGATGGTCCGTTCGCCGGCCACGACGGTCCGCTGGTCGACGAAACGCGCCGCCGCAAGAATGACGTCGATGCCCTGACGCTGAAGCTCCTCGGGGTTTTCGAATTGATAGACACTCTGGATCGCGCCCTGCACATAGTCCCGGACGCGAGACATGTCGGCGATCGGGGGAGCCACGCCGATACCGTAATGGCCGGCGGTCCTTGCTTCATGCGCCACCTTGGCAGCCTTGAGCAGGGCCTTGCTCGGAACGCAGCCGGTCCAGGTGCAGTCGCCGCCGATCTTGTGTTTTTCGATGAGCGCCACGCGGGCGCCCAAGCGGGCGGCAAAAGCAGCGGCGGTCAATCCGCCCGAGCCCGCGCCGATAATGGCCAGGTCATAATCCTGTTGGTTCACAGTGCTGCGTCCTTCCCACTAGAGACAAAGCGATGACACCCATGGCGACAGTGCCGTAGATGATCCCGTCCATCGCGTAACGGCCGCCCAACCACCCTGCCAGCAACGAGCCCAGAATCGCGCCGAGGCTGAGCAGCACCGAATAGATTCCCATCGCCGCGCCGCGCCCGGCATGCGCGCCGACGATTCCCGCCAGCAAGGACAACGCCGCTGGTGTGAATCCGCTCTCGATCATGATACAGAGCGAGGTCAGAGCGCCGGCCACCCAACGCCACAGGTCCGTCTGACCGGCGGAATGGTTCAGCGAGTAGAGTCCAGCGCAGACGCCCACCATGGCCATCAGCGCAATCTTCATCGCGGTGTATGTCCGCATGCGAGGCAAGATGAAACTCCAGAGGGTGATCCCGCTGCTGAAAATCACAGCCCAGGCAAAAGTCAACCGCCCCACCAGATGAGGCTGGTCCGCGAAGATCCCCGAGAAGAACTGGCTGCCGTCAGTACGCTGCGTCAGAAG
>JBGPHB010000766.1:0-3411 GCA_041484155.1 Bryobacteraceae bacterium | reverse complement strand
GGCATTTACAGTGTTTCCCCCTTCCGGAGGGCCCCTCGGCCTTACGGGCTGCACTGTAAGCCCGTCGTCAGACGTCAATCGTCTCGGATTTCGGGCCCTGACCAGCGCTTACCGCAACCAGCAAGTCCCTTATCAGCAGTGGGTTTGGGACCCCAACCAAAATGTCAATAAGCCGGAGCCGCCTGATGCTATGAAGACGCTGCCGGCCCAGATCCCGCTCCCGGCCAACAACTGTCCAACTTCGGAGTATCCATAATGCTCATGTCCAAACGCCTTCCGCTCACATTGATCGCCCTTGGCGCGAGCTTGTGTCTCGCGCAGACGACCACCATGCACGTTTCCGTCCAATCGGGAACACAGGGCAGGCCCGTCCGCAGCCGTACTGGTGAATTGCAGGAGATTGTCGCCAACCTAGAACAAAGCAAACTGCGCCCCGCAGTCCCCAGCAGCTGGGAGGACCAGGTGCTCACCGCAGCAACGCGATCGGCTGGGCAAACCCTCCGCATGAGTCTTGGAGACCCTAACGGCGCCTCGATCTACACCCTTCCGACAAGCCCGGGAGACACGCTGGTAGCACATTGGAATGGGGCCGATTCCAGCCGGGCAGAAAGAGCGATCTGGTTGTGGGATACACCGTTTTACACAACCTTTGTGCTCGAACTCGCCCCTTCGATCTTGCAGCCCGACGAATTGACCCGCTATAGCGAAGGACTCCTCCGTTGGGACATCTCGCTCTTCAAGTCTCTCAAACTGGTCTACTTCGAGCCAGAGGGCGACGTTCAGTGGGTAGGTGGCTTGGTTGAGTATCCACAAACAGAACAAGGAAGCTGGAATGTGTGGTTCGCTGCCATAGGGCGCAAAGACAAGGCCTACGTTGCCATTAGCATGTCGAAATCGCTCTTTTCAGATAAGTATCCTACTGAAGCGTACGAAGTGCGAGAGCGATTCCCTCCGCTTCGATTGCGGTTAGCGGGCGCCTCCCGACAGGCTCTCTTCGACGAGATCGGGAAAGATTACGTCGGAGGTTCGCTCACGACCTACCCGACGAATCGGGATTGGATCGTGCTAAGCGAACTACTATCAAGGGGGCCTCTGAGCGATGGGGAACTCCGAAGAGTGATCGTCGGGAGCTTCGACAAGGGCGACTACCAGAGCGCCAACGTGGTTAATATACGCTCGATCGTATTTCTGCAAGTGGCAAAAACCCGTAAGGAGCTGGCAGCATATGCGCCGGCGTTAGAGGGGCTCATCCTCGGCGTGAAGATACACGCTGCGGCGGCATTTGTGATCGCAGGGATGTTCGGGACAATGGAACAACAGCATGTTGATTTCTCGCACGCCGCGCTCGCGTTAGTGGAACGAGGGCAGTTCACGCACGAGGGCCTCCGGTATCTCGAGAGAAATGCCTCAGACGAAGAAACACTTCAGAAGCTATCGGGGTTGACCGTGAGACCGGAGATGGAGCAAGAAAAGAATGAGGTCGTCAGAGGTATCAGAGATCGACTAGGCCGGGGAACGCATCCACGCTAGGCTACGCTAGGCTGACCAAAACGGCGGCCATGGTGTATGATTCAGGCCAATCCGTGTGAAACCCTTTGAACTGCAACCTCACCTGGTTGGCGATCTTCTGGAACTTCGGCCGCTTCGACCTGAAGATTGGGAAGGTCTGTTCGCAGTGGCTTCGGATCCGATGATTTGGGAGCAGCACCCAGCCCATGATCGCTACAAAGAAGAAGTCTTCAGGGAATTTTTCCAGGGGGCGTTAGAGTCGGGAGGAGCCTTTGTCGTCGTCGACCGGAAGACTCAAAGGATCATCGGTTCGTCACGGTACTGCAAATATGAACCGCTGAAAAGCGAAATTGAGATCGGCTGGACCTTTCTGGCCCGCTCCCATTGGGGCGGAAAATACAACCGCGAGATGAAACGCCTCATGTTGGACCACGCTTTTCAATTCGTCGACAGCGTGGTCTTCTTAGTAGGGCCAACCAACTTGCGGTCGCGAAGAGCCATGGAAAAAATCGGTGGCGTATTGACAGCGCGGCGGGAAAATACAAATCTTCACGGACAAATCGTCGAACACGTCGTTTACGAAATTAGGAAACCAACCATCACCGTGTAACAGATATTTGTCTCGGCGATGATTCGTTTGCGCCACACCGCACGATCATGGCGAACACCCCCTCGCCAAGCGAATCGACCACAGTAGCGTTCACTTGACGGATGCCGTCGTGAGGTTCAGAGACGTACTCGACGGGGAGCCGACGCCCATCGAAGTACACGCGAACGTGGTTCCTGTCGCACGTTTCACCCAATCCGCCAATCCAGAGCGTCAGGTAGCCCTCGCCGGAATCGTTCCGGATCACTTCGTCCTGGCGCCAGGTCAAGCCATCGCACGCCGCCTGAACAACAGGAGCGCCCTGCACCGGGAGACCGACGGCGATCTTGCAGGGATTGCTGAACTCACTGCCTTTGGTGCGGACGCGCACGTCATACCACCCGGACTCGAGCCCTGGAGGCAAGCGGCAACTGAAGTGTGGGTTGCCCTTCGGGTCGCGACGCAGACTCAAGGCGGGAACTCCAAAACCCGCCACCTCCGGACGAAGGTCGTCACGAGTCAGACTCTCTTGCTCCGGTGTGAACCAACACGTGAGAAAACTCCTCAAGCCTGCCCGATTCGAAGTTAAAGACAGGGCGAACAGGCACTCGAGAGTCGGCCCAAACCTTATCGAGATTGCGGCCCAACTCGTCCGTTTCATAAAACTCCATCAACGGAATCGGCGAGTCGAGATGCGCGCGATCTTCTCCTTCTTTCGTCAGACCGCAGATGGTGTCCAGCGCCAGAAGCGGACGCCGAAGGTGGTACAACACTCCGAGGAAGAGCGTATAGTCGAAACGGCCCAGACGTCGGAAAGCACATACCGTACTTTGGAATTCAGCGCCCGGTGAGCGTAATGGAAATTCTCCTGCTCCACCAGATCCACCGCAACCACTTCGGCGCCGCGACGTTCCGCTTCAAACGCAAACCAGCCGTCCCAGGTCCCAATGTCGAGGAACCGCTTCCCGGTCAGGTCCGGCGGCAGCGAAAAGGAGGCGTATCGTTCCCGAAGCTGGTCGAGCGTCAAGTAGCCCGGAATGACACGCCCATCGGGCAGTTCCATGCTGTGATACCAGCCGGTTTGATTGAGTTGCTGGCTGAAATCCAGCGCCTGGCGTTCGCCGAGCACGCGATCCATAGTCCTTTGATAACACGGATGTGGGGCGGGCAATCTTGCCGGCAAGCCGGCTTTCATGCCGGCTTTTTTCTGCCGCAGCGGGACAAGAAAGCCGGCCCGGAGGCCGGCTCGCGGCCATGACTGGCTGCCCCACGGGCCTTCCGACGAATCTTCGCAGCGGACAAAGAAATCAGTGTCT
>JBGPHB010000765.1:0-3422 GCA_041484155.1 Bryobacteraceae bacterium | reverse complement strand
CCGGCTTGCCGGCAGGACTGCCTGCCCCACATCCTTCATCAAATGTTCACGAAACTGCAAGAGAACCTGCCTTATGCTCACAACCAATGAGTGTATGGGACGTGCTTCGTGACCTTCGCGCCAATCCAGGCGGCTTGCTGCTTCGGCAATGGAACTGGAAGTCTGCCGCCTTCAGCTCGACGATCCGAGCCGTGATTTTCTTTTGCACCAATTTCGCCGCTGGCTGGAGCGCGGCGTTGGGTGCGATGCTTGCCGAATTCCTGTACCGGGCCGTGACGGCGGGGTTCTACGGGGCGCTCACGCAGGCATTTCGCCGGGCCGAACCCGCCTGGGCCGCCGGAGTCGTGGTCATGATTCTGCTTCCCGCGGCTTCGCATTCAGTTGAACTTGCCGTGCATCTGCTGAGGGGCACGCCAAAGATTCTGAGCAGCCTCGTCGCCTCGGTTGTCTTCACGGCGGTATCCACGCTGTTCAATCTGTACGCCATGCGGCGTGGAGCGCTGCTGGTCGGTTCCGGCGCCGGTTCGATCGGCGCCGACCTGCGCCGGATGCCGCTCCTGATCGGAGGATTCATCGCCGCGGGGTTTAAAACATTACTTATAGTAATTGTTTCACCGATTGTTCACCGAGGTGAGATCAAACCTTAAAGGACGAGCCCGATGCTGGATTCATGACGGCGTCACCTCCCCTGAGCCGAAGGTGTTGGCTCGGACTGTTGCTGCAAGGCCTGGTCTGGGCTCGCCCGGCCTCACCAGTCCTGGGAATAGACCGGCTGGCCGGCGAGCGGGCGGCTGGAGTGGTCACCACGCACGTCCGCAGGTATCGGATCCACGCCACCATCAGGCTTCTGGCGGTCCCGCTCTTCTCAAAAGATGACGTCGGCGGGGCGTGTGCGATGTTTGAGGAAACTTGTTCGGGTCCCACGCGCACAACGGCCTTGCAGTTCTCCGGTGGATCCTGGCCGGACCGGCTGCAGGGCTTCAATCGCTACGGAATGACTCAGGAAGCCGTCAGGGCGGAGGATGGGGCCGTGGTCGAAAGCGCGTACCTCAGCCTTATCACGAGTTCGGGCGAAAAGAATTTCGAACAGGCCCGCAAGGCGTTCGACGATCGTTCTTCTTCCCTCCCGATTGCTGTCGCGCATGGCACGGTCAGGCGGTCCGGCTATGCGTCCGCGCTGGACTGGCTGACGGCATCCTCACGCTACACCTGGTGCGACTGCCCTCGGCTGGTTGCGGAGATTCGCGCCCGTATTTCCCCGGCGGCCGACTCTGGCCTTGCCGCGGCTCGGGGTTGCGTTTCCCAACCATTCCTTCACGCCGTGCGAACTGCAATGCTCGCCGGTGTTGAGTCGAGGCAGAGCGTCTTCGTTTACAATGCGCGGCTTTACAGGCTCCGAACGCGTCTGGCGGCAGCGCGCGGGCTGACCATGATGACCGGCTGGATGGCCGAGCAGGGCTCGGATCACGAGTCCGAATTCCGTGTCTGGCTCGATCCCAGCGATGTTTCGGCGCTGCCCGTCCGGATCGAGTTCCGGCCCAAGAGTTTCCTGCACCTTGTCTTCGAGCACGACCCTACCGCGCGCGGACCCGCGTTTCCATCGCTGATGTCAAAGGAGCAAGCGTGAAATCAACCAACATCCGTTTCGAGCAAGATCACCACCGCGGCAAATTCCGCTCCGCCGTGTCGCTGCACGGCCATACGCTGCACTCCCGCGAGAGCCTCGATTTCATTTATCCACTGGCCAAACGTATCGCGCCGGTTCGCATCGCGCTCAAGCGGGGCGAAGCCCGCTATCGGGCCCTTCACGGCAGCGTCCTCGATCTGTCGCGCGCCTGGTGGACACCTCCCGCATCGCCGCGCGACGCCTGGATGCTCGAAACCAGGCACATCGAAAACCGCTTTGATATGGACGCTCAAGTGTCGCTTACGGACCATGACAATATCGAGGCGCCACTGAGCCTGCGGGTGCTGGAGGAATGCCGCCGGACGCCGATATCGGTCGAATGGACCGTTCCCTACCGCGGAACGTTCTTCCACATCGGCGTCCACAACCTGGTCCCAGAAGGCGCTCGCGAAACGATGCGCGAGTTGGCCGCCTTCACCGCCAGTCCCGTGGAAACCGGGCTATACGACCTGCTCGCCGGACTCGCCGCCAACCGCGGCACCCTGATCGTCTTCAATCACCCTTACTGGGACGAGAAGGGTATCGGAGCCGACACTCACCGGGCGCTTGCCCGGCAATTCGCGGGGACCTATCGGCAGTTTGTCCACGCCTTCGAGCTGAACGGATTGCGCCCGTGGAGCGAAAACCGCGGCTCCTTCGACCTGGCGAAGCTCGTCGACAAGCCGCTGATTTCTGGAGGCGACCGGCATGCCATCGAGCCGAACGCGATTCTAAACCTTACCAATGCCTCGGACTTCGGGGAGTTCGTGCAGGAGATTCGCAACGGACTCAGCGAGGTCCTGATCACGCGGCAATACCTGGAACCGTTCGCACTGCGCATTCTTCAGAACATTGAGGACGTTCTAAGCGACCAGGAGAATCACGCGTTGGGCTGGAAGCGATGGAGTGACCGGGTCTTCTACCACTGCGAGGACGGCGCCATCCGCTCTATCAGCGAGAACTGGACAGATGGCGAGCCCATCGCGGTTCGGCTTTTCGTGGGCGGTCTCCAGCTGCTGCGGCAGCCGCAACTCAAGCAGGCGTTCCGTCTTGCGTTCGCCAGGCGGGAACAGGTCGTCTTCTAAAGTATGCGCCGCGTTGCGTTCTTCACCGACAGTTATCACGAAGTGAACGGAGTCGCGCTCACCAGCCGGGAATTCGCGCGCTTTGCCAGAAAGGGTGGCTATCCGTTTTTTTCGGTCCATACAGGGCCGGAAACCAGGCACTGGCGTGAGGGAGTGTTTGAAACTTTCGAGATCGCCCACTCGCCGCTCGTCCTTGGTCTGGAACCCGACCTCGCGTTCGATCTGTTGTTCCTCCGCCACCGCGAACGGATCCGCCGGAAACTGCTAGCGTTTCGTCCCGATCTGGTGCACGTCACGGGTCCAAGCCACGCCGGCATCCTGGGCGCCCTTCTGGCTTACGACCTCGGGGTCCCGCTGGTAGCCTCCTGGCACACCAATCTCCACGAATTCGCGGCGCGCCGCCTGGAGCGGAAATGCAGCTGGCTCCCGAGCCACTGGGCGGAACAACGTGTTCTGGACTGGACAGTGCGTTTCTATCGGCTGGCTCGGCTTGTGTTTGCTCCCAACCCCGAGCTGGTGAAGATGCTGGCGAATCGCACCGGGCGCTCCACGTACCTGATGCAGCGCGGGATCGATACGGACCTCTTCTCACCCGCGCGGCGCACGCGAACCGACGGAGAATTCGTCATCGGGTTCGTGGGGCGCCTGTCTCCGGAGAAGAACGTCAGGCT
>JBGPHB010000764.1:0-3424 GCA_041484155.1 Bryobacteraceae bacterium | reverse complement strand
GCTCGGCGATGATTGTGTTTGTGTGATCGCGTGGGGCGGGCAGTCCTGCCGGCAAGCCGGCCTCCAGGCCGGCTTTCTTGTTCCCGACGCAACCGAAGAAAGCCGGCCTGGAGGCCGGCTCGCCGCCATGACTGGCTGCCCCACGGCCCTGACTAAGCGTCATCTTCTCGTCGTCACGTACCGAAGCGCATTCTTCGCTGTCGTGCTCAGAGGGATTTCTTGTAGTTGTTCCTTGCTCCACCAGGTGCCGTTGGGCGATGCGCCGGTGGCTTGGCGAACGATGAAACGGTAATGGCGATGAGTGATGGTATGCCTGAATTCGCCGAGTATCTTTCCCGGGTTCGCGCCGGCCTCGGGTAGATCCCAGAAGCCTTTCACGCGAGGGCTCGGCACGAGCAGAATACGGCGGCCGCGGCGGATCACTAGAAGTGTCCGGGTCAGACGAACTGGAGCGGGTTTGACGCGTTTGGAGGGCAACTCGTGCTGGGTGCCGGCCCGGCGTGCCTGGCACTGACGTGCCAGGGGGCATTCGCCGCATCGTGGGTCGCGAGGCAGGCACACGGTCGCGCCCAGTTCCATCAATGCTTGATTCCAACTCCCGGGATCGCGCTGATCGAGCAGCAGATTCGCCTGGTTCTGGACGTCTACGGAGTCGTCATTGGAAAGCCGAACGATCACCCGGCGAACGTTTCCGTCCACGACTGCGTGGGGTAACCCGAAGGCGATACTTGCGATCGCGGCGGCGGTGTAGTCGCCCACACCGGCCAGTTCGCGGATCGACCCATAATCTCGCGGGAAGCCGTCGGCAATTTGCCGCGCGGCTTTCTGAAGATTGCGCGCGCGCGAGTAGTAGCCCAGGCCGCTCCACATCGCCAGCACTTGAGTTTCGGGTGCGCGGGCCAGCGTTGCGGCATTGGGGAAGCGTTTGAGGAATCGCTCGTAGTATGGAATTACTGCCGCGACGCGTGTCTGCTGGAGCATGATCTCGGAAATCCAAATCGCGTAGGGATCCCGGGTGCGCCGCCATGGCAGATCTCGTTTGGCACGCTCATACCAACCCACAAGCGCGCGCCGGATGGAGGGTACGTTCAACCTTCTATACTAAGGAAAGCACCCCCTGCCTTGAACGACTTCATTTCCATCCGTGGCGCTCGGGTCCACAATCTAAAGAACGTCACGCTCGACATCCCGCACGAGCGGCTTACCGTGATCACCGGGGTCTCGGGCTCCGGCAAGTCCTCGCTTGCCTTCGACACGATTTACGCCGAGGGCCAGCGCCGCTATGTCGAGTCGCTTTCCGCATACGCCCGCCAGTTCCTGGAGCGCATGGAGAAGCCGGATGTGGACGAGATCGACGGCATCGCTCCGCCGGTCGCGATCCGCCAGAAGAACACCACGCGCAATCCGCGATCCACGGTCGCCACGTCGACCGAGCTGTACGATTTTCTGCGTCTTCTCTGGGCGCGAGCCGGCCGGACGTTTTGCCCGAATTGCGACACCTATGTGGAGCGCGACACGGTCGACCGGATCGCCACGAAAATGCTGGCGCAGCCGGGCGGATCGCGCTGGTACGCGCTGTTTCCGGTGCCCGCGGAGAAGTCCACTGAAGCGTTGCGCGACCGGCTGTTCGATCTCCGCAAGAAAGGATTCAATCGTCTCTACCAGAACGGCACGGTGTTCGAATTCTCGACGCCAGAATCGCTGCTGGACATCGATTTTTCGAAACCCGTGTTCATCCTGGTCGATCGGCTGGTGATTTCCGGCAACCTTCGCCAGCGGTTGGTCGACACCGTTGAGATTTGTTATCGCGAAGCCGGAGAAGTGATTTTCGAACCAGCGGGTGGCGGAGAGCCGGTCCGCTTCGATGAAAAGTTCTCCTGCAAGGGTTGCGGAAAAGAATTCGTCGAGCCCGAGCCGAGTCTGTTCAGCTTCAACAACCCATTCGGGGCATGTAAACGTTGCCAGGGGTTTGGCAACACCATCGATTACGACCTGGATTTGGTAATTCCGGACAAGTCGCTTTCGATCCAGCAGGGCGCGGTCGATCCGTGGACCAAGCCGCAGCACTCCTGGTATTTGACGGAACTGCGCAAGGACATCAAGGGCACGGACGGAAAAGTGAAAATCCGCCTCACCGTACCGTTCTTCGAGCTTCGGGAGGACGAACGAGCGCTGGTCCACGATCACATCCGCCGCTATTTTCGCGAAGTGGAATCGAAGAAGTACAAGGTCCACGTACGCGTGTTTCTAAGCCGTTATCGGGGCTACACGATCTGTCCGGACTGCGCAGGATCGCGCTTGCGCGCCGAGGCGCTCTATGTCCGGGTCGGTGGGAAGACGCTGGCCGGCCTGGTCCGGATGAACATTGCCGAGGCGCAGGATTTCTTCAAGACGCTCGCACTCTCTCCCGAGGAAACGGCGATCGCGGAAAAGGTCTTGGTCGAGATCCGCCAGCGGCTCAAGTTTCTGAACGATGTCGGCCTCGAGTACCTGACGTTGGACCGCCTCTCGGCGACGCTCTCGGGCGGCGAAGCGCAGCGCATTAGTCTGGCGACCTGCCTGGGTTCGCGCTTGGTGGGCGCTTGCTACGTGCTGGACGAGCCGTCCATCGGCCTCCACAGCCGCGATACCGGCCGCTTGATCGGCATTCTCAAAGAGCTGCGCGATCTGGGGAACACGATTGTGGTGGTGGAGCATGACCCCGAAGTGATGCGGTCCGCCGACCACATCGTCGACATGGGACCCGGCGCGGGGGAGAACGGCGGAAGGATCATCTTCGAGGGACCGTACTGCAAGCTGGTTCAGGACGGCGCGGGATCGCTCACCTCGCGCTATCTGCGAGGCGAGCTTAAGACCTCGCATCTGACGGAGCGCCGGCTGCCGCATCCAAAACGCGTGATCCGCTTTCTAGGCGCGCAATCGCACAACCTGAAGAACATCGACGTTTCAATACCCCTGAACCTGATGGTAGCGGTGACCGGAGTTTCGGGCTCCGGCAAATCCACGCTGGTCCACGACGTGATCTACCAGTCCTTGGTCAAGCGCATGAACCGCCAGACACCCACCGCGCAGGCGGAGGAGTGGGGCGTGGCGCCGGAAAAGCTGTCCTGCCGCAAAGTGGAAAAGGCGGATCTGCTGACGCAGGTGGTGCTGGTGGACCAATCGCCCATCGGGCGCACGCCCCGCTCGAACCCGGTCACCTACATCAAGGCGTTCGATATTATCCGTGAGCTGTTCGCTTCCACCCAGGAAGCCGATCGCCGGGGCTACGGCGCCGGCCACTTTTCCTTCAACATCCCCGGCGGACGCTGCGAATCATGCCAAGGCGACGGCACCGTGACCGTAGAGATGCAGTTCCTCGCCGATGTCGAGCTGATCTGCGAGGACTGCAAAGGTACGCGCTATAAGCAGAGCGTTCTGGATG
>JBGPHB010000763.1:0-3428 GCA_041484155.1 Bryobacteraceae bacterium | reverse complement strand
TGAGGGAGCGGGCTGAGGAAGCCTAACCGTTGCGGCTCGGAGCGGTTTGAACGTGGTGTAGGAGGTCCCGATGAAACTGCTATGGATCGTTCTGATCGCCGCGCCTGCGTTCGCGCAGCAGCCGGCGCCCGAAATTCCGTTCGATTCCGTGCCGGATTACTTTACGTATCCGGCGGAGATGAATCTCGGTGAAATGGCGTCGGTCGCGGTCAACTCCAGGGGGCACGTGTTCATGTTGTCGCGCTCCAACATCTCCGGTCCAGCGTTTGGCGCGCTGGCCACGCAGGTTCTGGAGTTCGATCAGCAGGGCAAATACTTACGCGAAATCGGCAAGGGACTCTACGGATTCGTGTACGGGCACGGCATCCGGGTAGACAAGGACGACAACATCTGGGTGGTGGACAAAGGGTCCAACATGATTATGAAGTTCAACCCTGTCGGCCACGTGACGATGGTGCTGGGGCGTAAGCAAGAAAACACGGACGAACACGAATATCCCGATCGGTCGGTGGCATCGCGGCATGTCGACAACTACTTCAATCAGCCCACCGATATCGCCTGGGATGCGGCCGGCAACATGTATATCAGCGACGGTTATGTGAACTCGCGGGTCGCCAAGATCAGCAAGGATGGAGATTGGATCAAGTCCTGGGGCGCGCGGGGGATCCAGCCGGGCGAGTTTAACACCCCGCACAATATTGGGGTCGACAACGCCGGCAACGTGTATGTCGCGGACCGGCAGAACGCGCGGATTCAGGTGTTCGATACCGACGGCAAGTTTCTCCGCATGATCAAGATCAGTGTCCCCGCGCCGCCCGGGGCCAAAATGGTGCTGGGCGACACGCCCGCGACGTTACCAACCACTGGCACAATGAGCCCTGGCGCGCCCTGGACGATCTGCATCACGCCAGGTCCGACGCAGTATCTCTATACGTCCGATGCGTTCCCGGGCCGGATTTACAAGTTGACCCTGGACGGCAAAGTCGTGGGCATGTTCGGCAGGGCCGGCAGGCAGCTCAAGCAGTTCAACTGGCTGCATGGTATGGCGTGTCCGTCTGAAAACGAGCTGTATGTAGCGGATCTCAACAACTGGCGCGTGCAGAAGTTGATCCTGCACCCGATCCACTAAGACCCCGCCCTAACAGGCGGGGCCTGGAGTTTCTACATTTCTCGACTGAACCCCGCCCTGACGGGCAGGGCTTTCGGGGTGTTGTAAGCGTACGATAAAGCCCCGCCCGTCAGGGCGGGGTTACCAGCAGCGTTAGGCAAGACCCTTCCGCAACGATTCCCCATCAATCTCCCGCTCCCAACGCGCGACTACCAACGTGGCGACGCCGTTGCCGATCACGTTGATTGTGGCGCGGAACATACTCATGAACCGGTCGATCCCCAAGATCAGCGCCATCCCCGCCACCGGGATCGTCGGAATCACCATCAGCGTCCCGACCAAGGCGATGAAAGATGCGCCCTGCACGCCGCTCGCTCCCTTGGAGGTCAGCACCGCCACCGCAAGAATCGTGAGCTGCTGCGTCAACGTCAGGTGCGTGTTCGTTGCCTGAGCCACAAACAGCGCCGCCATCGTCATGTAGATGCTGGTTCCGTCGGTGTTGAACGTGTAGCCAGTGGGCACCACGAGCCCCACCAGCGCCTTGGAGCAGCCGAGCCGTTCCAGTTTCTCCATCAGAGCCGGCAGCACCGGCTCCGACGAGCTGATCGCCAGAATGAGCAGGATCTCTTCTTTGAGGTACAGCAAGAATCTGAAGATGCTGAAGCCAGCGGCCCAGGAAATCGCGCCAAGCACGATGATCACGAACAAAATGCATGTGGCGTAGAACGTGACGATCAGCTTGACCAACGGTCCCAGCGACGCGACCCCATATCTTCCAACGGTGAAGGCCATTGCGCCAAAGGCCCCGATTGGCGCGAGCCGCATCAGAATATTGACCACGCCGAAAACCCCATTCGTGAGAGCGCCGACCAGATCGACCAGCGGCTTCGCCCGCGCCCCCACGGCCGAGAGAGCAAAGCCGAACAAGAGGGCGACCAGCAGAACTTGCAGGATGTCCCCTCTGGAGAAAGCGTCGACGATCGTGGTGGGAATGATGTGCAGCAGAAAATCGGTCACGCTTTGCGCCTTCGCCTGGCCCGCATAGTCCGCCACGGCCTTGGCGTCGAGAGTGGCCGGATTGATATTGAACCCGCTCCCCGGACGCACCACGTTGCCGACGATCAGGCCTATCACCAGAGCCAGCGTGGACACAACTTCGAAGTACAGCAGCGCCTTGCCCCCAACGCGGCCGACCTTCTTCAGGTCCTGCATCCCGGCGATGCCGGAAACGACGGTACAGAAAATGATCACCGCGATGATCATCGAAATCAAACGAATGAATCCGTCGCCGAGCGGCTTCATCGCGATGGCTTTCGCCGGGCTGAGATAGCCGAGAGCGATCGCGAGCACAATCGCCACCAATACCTGAAGCGAGGGACTCGCGTAGAAAGGCTTCTTGTGTGGATTGGCGGGTGCCATAGCCGGACCACTATACCTCAAAACCTGCGGCGCGGGTGGATTCTCACTTTGGAGTACAATCGTTCTAAATGCGCCGCACGTTGGCAACACTGCTCCTGGCTGTTTTCAGCTTTTCGCTGATCGGCCCGGCCGTGTTCGCCTCGGATGCGGATTCGAACCGGCCCCGCTGCTGTCTCCGTGACGGTAAACATCATTGCGGCATGGCGGATCAGGCGCAACCCTCACCCGGTGTTCGCGAGAAGTGTCCGTACTTCCCCAGTGCCGGCGCCGCTCCGGCGTTCTCGAAAACGGCCTGGCTAGGCAGATCTCAAGCGTTCTTTGCTTCGATCGTCACCCAAGCGGCGGTCCAACCGCGATCCGTAGCGTTTCAGCGCACCTCTTTCAACCACTCCCATCAAAAACGCGGCCCCCCGCTCTCGTAACGCAGGCGCCCGCCTGCAACGCGACGTGTCAAGAGCGAAGGAGTCCCAACATGAAAACCGTCTTGCTTTCATTGCTCGTTCCCGCAGCCATTTGGGCCACAGTCTATGGCTCTGTGCGCGGCATCGTGCATGACCCCGATCATCGCCCCGTGCCAAACGCTCGCGTGACGCTGAAATCCACCGCCTCGGACTATTCTCTGAACCTGACGACCAACGTCGATGGAACATTTGAGACCGTATCGGTCCCCGTCGGCGCCTACCAGGTAAGCGTGGCGCGAGATGGATTTGACCCCGCGGCTCAGACCGTAGTCGTGGTGTCTGGTAGCGCGCCCGTTCTGCATTTCCAGCTTGTGATCGGGACAGCACGCCAGGTAGTCAACGTGTCTGAGGCCGCGCTGGTAGCCACTCCCGAAGTCATGACCCCGACCACAATTCTCAGCCGTAAAGAGATCGAGATGACGCCCGGCGCGAACCTCAGC
>JBGPHB010000762.1:0-3435 GCA_041484155.1 Bryobacteraceae bacterium | reverse complement strand
CATGCAGCAGCGCGCCCTCGGTGACGCCACAAGCGGCGAAAATGATCTGCTGGCCGGGAGCCAGGTCGCGCGCGGTGTAGATGCGCTTGGGGTCGCGGATGCCCATCTGCTCGACGCGGGCCTCCAGCTCGGGCGTATTCACCACCAGCCGCGCTACCATCTCGCCGGAGAGACACCGCATCGCTGCCGCGGTCAGCACGCCCTCGGGAGCGCCGCCGGTGCCAAACACGGCGTCGACGCCGGCGCCGCGAACCGCCGCGGCAATTCCAGCCGAAAGATCGCCGTCCGGGATCAGGCGAATGCGGGCGCCCGTCGCGCGGATCTGCTTGATCAGCTCCTCATGGCGGGGCCGGTCCAGCACCATGATGACCAGGTCCTTCACCTGGCGGTCCAGACTGTTGGCGATGGCCTTGAGGTTGTACCGGACCGGCGCATCGATATCCAGCGCATCGCGGCAAGCGGGGCCGGCGATAATTTTCTCCATGTAGCAATCCGGCGCGTGCAGCAGGCCGCCGGGTTCCGAAGCAGCCATGACCGCAATCGAGTTCGCGGTGCCCGTGGCGCAGAGGTTGGTGCCTTCCAGCGGGTCCACGGCGATGTCTACCTGTTGATATTCGACGCCCGCGGGAGCCGCAGCGCCGACTTTTTCGCCGATATAGAGCATCGGTGCTTCGTCGCGCTCGCCCTCGCCGATGACGATGTTGCCGGCGATCTCGACTTCCTCGAAAGCGTGTCGCATGGCCTGCACGGCCGCCTGATCGGATGCCTCCGGATCCCCATGCCCGATCGTGCGGGCTGAGGCGATGGCGGCTTCTTCCACCACGCGGACGAAATCGCCGGCTACGTCCCGCTCCAGTTTGCTCTTTGCCGTCGTATTGATGCGTGCAGTCACGCCGTCAATCTTATCAGAGTCCCTGCGGGCCGTTGTATCATGCAAAAAGCCTATGCGACGCCTCCCATTGTGCTTAATTTTCGTGCTTGGACCGCTTTTTGCCGCTCCAGCGGACACCCCCGGCGGCTGGTCCCAGTGGCGCGGCCCCAATTGGGACGGCATGGCGCGCGGCGATGCTCCGCTCCATTGGAGCGATAGCGAGCACATCAAATGGAAAGCCGAGATTCCCGGCCGCGGCCACTCTTCGCCGGTGGTGTGGGGCGACAAGATTTTCGTGACCACCGCCGTTCCCACCGGCGCCGCCGCGGGTCCCCCGGTCCGCGGTTCGTACGGGGCGAGCGTATCACTGGCCGAGCAGAAATTCATGCTGCTCTGCCTGGATCGTAAATCCGGCAAGGTACTGTGGGAAAGGGTGGCCCGCGTGGCCACGCCGCACGAGAGCTATCACCCGCAGTACGGCAGCTTCGCCTCGAACTCGCCAGTCACCGATGGGAAGTACGTCATCGCGTTCTTCGGATCGCGCGGCGTTTACTGCTATGACCTCGACGGCAACAAGATCTGGGAAAAGGATTTCGGGATTCAGCTAAGAATGTTCAACAGCTTTGGCGAAGGATCCTGGCCGGCGCTCGATGGCGATACGCTGTTGCTGCTGTTCGATCATGAAGGCGATTCGTTTCTGGTCGCGCTGGAGAAGAGCACCGGGCGTGAACTGTGGAGGACGCCGCGCGCGGACCACACCACCAACTGGTCGGGTCCAGTGGTGGTTTCTCACGCGGGACGCAAACAGGTCATCATCTCGGCCTCAAGAAAAATACACAGCTATGATTTCGAGACCGGCAAGCCCATATGGGAAGTCGCGGGGCTGGGCCAGAACACCGTTCCCGCGCCGGTGGCGCTGGATGGAATCGTGATCGCCATGAGCGGCTTCCGCAATCCGAATCTGCTGGCGATTCGCCTGGGCCGCGAGGGCGACCTCACGGGCACGGATGCCATTGTGTGGCAGAATCAACGAGGCAACAGCTACTCGGCGTCACCCGTGCTCTTCGACGGCATCTTGTACGTTCTCACCGATAGCGGCATGCTGTCGGCATACGACGCCAAGACCGGGAAAGCGTACTACCAGCAGGTGCGGCTGCCGAAGCCATACAACTTCAAAGCATCGCCAGTGGGAGTCAACGGCAAACTCTACCTCGCTTCCGAGGAGGGTGACGTCATCGTGGTGAAAATGGGCGAGAAATTCGAGGTGCTGGCCACCAATACCCTGGCAAGCCAGATGTTCATCGGGACGCCGGCCATTGTGGACGGCGAAATCTACCTGCGCGGACAAAACACGCTCTTCTGCGTGCGCTAAAGTCCATGGTCACTTCAGACCAGGAGCGCGAATTCTACGACCGGCAGTACGCGCAGTTCCTCGCGCTGCCGGACCACGCGCTTCGAATCGATCGCCAGGTTCTGGAAGGCAATATCGACAACCCGGTTCATCCGTTCTATGAACGCCGGGTCTTGTATCGCGCGACAATGAAGGCGCTCGAAGTCGAACCGCTGCGAGGAAAACAAGTGCTCGATTACGGTTGTGGTCCCGCGGATTTCGGGCTGTGGATGGCGACCGAGGGCGCGGACGTCACGCTCCTGGACCTCTCGCCGGCGGCGATTGAACTGGGACTGAAACGAGCCCAGGCTTCGGGCGTGATTGTCCGCGGCACAGCCGCCGACGCCAGCCGGCTGGACATGTTCGGTTCAGGAACCTTCGACCTCGTCTTCGCCTGTGCCGCCCTGCACCACACACTGAAGTATCCGGGAGCACTCGGTGAACTCGCGCGCGTAATGAAGCCTGGCGCACGCCTGGTACTTTGCGAGAGTTGGGGTGGCAATCCGCTTCTCAACGCGGCACGGAAACTTCGTGCCTTTGTCGCCCGTGAGGAGGAAGAACAGGGCGAGGAAATTATCCTTTCAAGGGACGAACTGAGGGACCTCGAGGCGTCTTTCACCGAAATTCGGGTGGATACCTACAACCTGCTGGCGATGGGGAAACGGCTTCTTCGCGGGCGCTTCGGGAGCGCTTGGGCCCGGGCTGTCTCCGCTGCCCTGGAATCGACCGACTCAGTTCTACTGACGATGCTGCCGGTTCTTCGAAACTGGTGCGGGGAAGCCGTCATTACTGCCCGCCGCAAGGCGTAACACGGGTGGAAACCCCGCCCTGACGGGCAGGGCTTTTGGTGGGTTTGTAACCACCTCCCGCAAACCACGCCCGCCAACCACGCCCGAAAGCCCCGCCCGTCAGGGCGGGGTTTCCTCACGGCTGCTGCGGAGTCCCGGCGATGGTGCCGCCCAAGCCGGCGTAGGTTTCCTTAACCCGCACCACCTTAGCGCCGGAGAAGGTGACGAACATCACGCGGCCCGGGGGCGTGCCGTAGATCCAGTCCTCGTACTCGACGCCTTCCTTGCTCTCGCGCGTTTTGCGGACCGGCTTGCCGAGCGCCATCACGACCTGGTCGCGATCCATGCCCTCAATCGGCTTCTTGTCCTCGATGGCTTTCTTGATT
>JBGPHB010000761.1:0-3441 GCA_041484155.1 Bryobacteraceae bacterium | reverse complement strand
GGCGCGTGTTTCGACCGCGTTCGGCCCGCCCGCCTGCAGGACCGCCGCCAGCTCCTCGCCCGACGGTGCCTCGGGCTCAATCACGAACACTTGCTCACCCGGCTGCACCGGGTCGCGGCTGAGGCGAAAACTCTGGCCCGGCAGCCCGCTGGATGACCCGGCAATCTCGTCTGCGATGCTGACCGCCTGCTGCGCCAGGGCGGTGTTGAAGAATACCCCCTGAATGCTCTGCGTTTCCGCCGGATCGTTCGCGGCGGACATTGCGCGGAGCCAGAAACGCGGCGATAGATCGAACTTCGCGAGAGGGGCAATGTCATCCGGAGTCAGGAATTCCAGCTTGCCGGACTCGGTCAGATTGTTGGTTCCATCGAAAACCGTAATATCCCGCCATCCGGCGCCGTCGAAGTACTGCCAGGCGAGAGGCGGAAGCGCGGAAGAGGCGACCGCCGCGGACTGCTCCTTGACGATGCTGCCGGAAAACGCGCGTGGCGTGGCTGCCACGAAGAGCGATGCGGTCTGTCCGGGCGCAGCAGCGTCAAAGCCGATGTAGAAAGACGGCTGCGGATCGGCATAGATTCCGAGCGCCGCGTCCGACACGGAACGGAACGGGACGATGGGGTTGTTGAAGGGCGTCGCCGGGGTTTGATCCACCAAGGCGAAGCCATCCTGCGTGATCACGGCGGGGGTCGCCCGGACTTCATAGCCCAGAGTGAGGCTGCGAATCACCGGGGGATTCAGGTTTGCTGTGCCTGTCTTGACGGTGAAGCCCCTGGAGGGGTCGGCTGGGTCAACCGCGACGTAGTCGGCGGGGAGTCCGTAGTTTCCGGTAGCAATGCGTACACGCAGCCAATGGTTGTTCTGGCTGTTCACATCGGCCGGTACGTAGGTTTGCGGCGGTATGAGGATGTCTCCGCTGCGCACGAAGTCGTCAGTTCCATCCGAGTCGACATCGAAGCGCTGCCACCCTTCCGCGCCGTAGAATTCCCATTGGAGCGACACATTCGGGGAGGTCATCTGTAGATCCACATCGATATGGATCAGGGCGGGGAAAGTTGTGGGCACTCCGAAGTAGAAGAGATCGCCAGGACCGGGACTCGGGCCGAAGGGATAGAAGGGCGTCTTGAAATCGATGGCGTCGACGCCGGTGAATCCGGAGAAGTAATCGCCCGTCACGCGTCGCAGCGGTGTGTCCGCCGCGTGCTCGAACAAGAGCGGATCGCGGCCGGTAATTTTGTATCCGAACAGGAAGGGGAACAGGAAGTTGCCGACGTTGAACTGGGTCGTCGACAGGCCGCCGGCAAAAACATTCGCAACTCCGGACCCAAAGACGGGCGAGAAGCTCAGGGAAGGCGCAGCACCCGCGGTCGGCGTGCTAAACAAGCTGAACTCCACCGTTTTGACGACTACCAGTTCGCGACGGCCCGGATCGTCGATCATTATGACGTCATTGCTCGAAATGCCCGTTGCGGTGTTCACGAAAAAAAAGTTTGCCTGCGCGCCAGTGGCCGGCGGCTTGACGGCTTCCCGTAGGGTGGCTACCGGCAAGGACACCCCGCGCTGGTGGACGGGGGCTCCGACGGGATGATTGTTGCGGAGAGCGGGAGCGAAGTTCACAGTGGTTAAACCCGCGGGCTCCTGGACCACCAGCACGACTTCGCGGGCAGGGTCGTCATCATCACGGAATTGCAGAATCGAACCCGTTCCGGCGAAGTTCGCGTCGGCTAGCGTGACGCTGGTGGCATTGACGCCGGCTTCGGTTGCAAGCTTGGTGTTTGCCTTCAACTCGAACTTGTGGATATCCGGGCTCCCCGAGTAACTTCCGTTCTCGATGCGAACGCGGAACCACAGACCCGTTTCGCCATTGATCGATCCGACTCCGATGTCGGCAGGCCGCGTGATTTCGATCGATCCGGGAAGCGTAAAGCCGGCGGTTTTGTCGCCAGGGATAGTCGGGCCCCTTGTTCTGATTCCGTCCTTGATAACGATCGCGTTTTGAATGTGGCTCCACGTTCTTCCGTTCCAGTATTCCCAGGCAAGGATCGGGGGCGGCGCGGTTTTCACGTCAACGTGCAGGAATGCCCTCACGTTGGGCTTGGAAAACACCTCGCGGCTTCCGATGTACATCGTGCTGCCTTCGTGCGGCGCCGCGCCGAATGGCAAGGCTTCTTTGGTGACATCCAGCGGAGTGTCATCGCTGAAAACCAAATCCGGCGCGAGCCCGTCTGCGCTGACTCGCAACGCCACGTTTCTCAGCCCCGTTCCTTCACCGGGGCGAAGGTCGGTAATTGGAAAGGGAAGCACGCCCTGCAGCCATCTGCCCGCTACAGCGCTGCTCAGTCCCGGCCCTTGGAGTTCGGTCCGGTCGATCGCGGCGCCCACCGGCAGCCGCAGCAAAGGCGCGGACAGGATTACGGATGCGACGGCGCCCGCCGCTAGAGGGGTCTGGAGCGGAGCGGACAAACGCACCGTATTGCCCGGCTCGACCGCTGCGATGCTCACCACCACCGATCCTATCGTCAGCTTATCGCCGATCGTCATGGCCGCGGTGGAGACCAGTTGGAGCCGGAAATCATTCAGCCCGGCCGCGCTCCGCAGCGTAGTCGAGAGGGTCGCGGCAGGTGTCAGGGTTTGAGCCACGCCGCCTTGCAGGCTGCGCCACTCCAGGCTCCGGAACAACGCCTGCAACGTCGCAAGCTGGCCCGCTGCAAACGGGGCGGCCGGTTCCAGATCCACCACAGCCGTCGTGAAGTCGAGCAGGATATCGTTTCCCACATTGAGGACGTGCGGCATGCGCGCTGCGCCGGCGAAGGGGGTAAAGCCCGCAGCGTTCCTGCCGTCGGCGAAACTGCTCGCATCCGTGTAACGGTCCCATATCGGGTCCATCGTGAACACCTGCGCGATCCGCGCGGGAATCACGGTGAAGTCGCCGGCCGTCTCATACGTTGCCGGCGGCAGCGGCCCATCCGGCGCGGTTCCGGCTTGCACTCCCTTGGGAACCAGAGTCGCGGAAGAGCCCGGCTTCAATGTGAATGTCAGCGGAACCAGCGCGGCGGAGGGCGGAATCAGGCTGACCCCCATGGTGTCGAGGAACGCCATCAGGTTCTTGTCCGGAACTCCGTTCAGACGCGACAACGCCAACTCCAGCATTCGCGCGAAAATCCGCTGCAGCATTGCGCCCGCATCGCCGCCGGAAGCCGGCTTCCACTCCGGGACATTTGCCGCCGCCAACTGGCGCAGTTGTTGCACCACGTCGAGGAGCGCACGGCTGTCGAGCACCGGAGGCGTAACCGGCATCAGAGCTCACCTCGTTCCAGGTAAAACGGGAAGACCAGATTGAACGTGGTATCCGTCCTGCGCACCCGGTATTGCAGCGTCACCACTACCGTCTGCGGATCCGCGGCATCGATCCCGGCCACAACCGAAAGCACCTCGATTCGCGGC
>JBGPHB010000760.1:0-3442 GCA_041484155.1 Bryobacteraceae bacterium | reverse complement strand
CTGTGTGGTAGTCTTGCACCCATACGTAATGTTTGTGGTTATTGCTTTTCTACTTATTGCTTATGTGTTTCACTTTTACGATCAATTTTACGACGAATATCAAGAGAGGCGACGTCAGAGGCCAACACGAGTGTTTTACGAGTGCCATCACCCCTTAACCGCCATCACCCCCTCTTTGAACCGCCCGGTCGAGACAATCGGATCGTCAAAACCGGGTTCCAAGAAGGCTTTAGCTTTAGGGACCCCTACCACCGCCATCACCCCTTTGAACCCTCGCATCCGTGCCACAATCAACGGTGATGACCTATTGATTTCATTGATGGACAAATACTCTTTCTTTGTGGAAAGAAAGTGACGTTGATATGCCGCTCAACAACCTTTCGGGTAATGCCGTGGCTTCCGTCGTTGGTTTGCGAAGTAGGTGGGGGCAGGCGGTTTCGCCTGCAAGCTGATTTCTATTGCTCATCCAAAATCCCGAAAACGTGTAAGCACCCCCACACTACTTCGAGGAGGTCTGATACACGTTCAGCTTTTGTTTTGTAGTGGACCGCCACTGCTCGATCGGCGGGGCGTCGCTGGCCGCGAAGTAGCCACCGAGCTCGGTTCGCAGCCCGGCGACTACTTTCTGATAACCGGGCTCCGCAATGACGTTGCGCTTCTCGCCCGGATCAGCCTCCAGATCGTATAACTCGCTCGGAAATTCCTTCGTCCGCTCGATGTATTTGAGCGTCTCGGTGCGCAGCCCGCGCACGTAGCTGTACTCAAAGTAGAGGCGGTTTCGCCACTTCGGCGGCCGGCCGCGCAGGAATCCCGCGTAGCTGTGTCCGGGGAGCTTCGAATCTTTGTGCGCCGGAAGCCCGAGATAGTCGAGCAAGGTAGGCAGATAGTCGTAGCTGGCGACCATCGACGAGATCGTCTGACCGCCGCGGATCTTGCCCGGATGGTTCCAGATCATCGGGACACGAATCGATTCCTCATACATGTTGAACGGCCAGGTGCCGTTCCCCTTGCCCCACACGCCATGCTGGCCCGCATTCCAGCCCTGATCGGCCGTGAACACGACGAGCGTGTTGTCGCGCAACCCCAGATCGTCGAGCTTGCGCAAGATGCGTCCCACGTTCGCATCCACGCCGCTGATCAGAGCCGCGTAGCTCAGCTTGCTTTCCCGCTTCCCGTGATGCGTGGCGAGGCCCGGGTTTTGCCAGGGATGCATCGGATCGTCTGGAAAGCTGGAGAACTTCGAATCCAGGTGGGGCTTGCGGTAGGCATCCGGCTGAAAATCGTAGGGAGTATGTGGGGCGTAAAACGGAAGCAGCAGATAGAAGGGGCCATCCTTTGCCTGGTCCAGGAATTCCAGAGCGCCATCGGTGACCAGATCGGTCTTGAACCCGGACAACTTCCGGCGAACGCCGTTGGTGACGAACTCCGGATCCCGGTACGTCCCACCGCCGCCCGGCACAGTGTGCCAATAGGTGAATCCGCGCTGCGCTTTGTCGTCGTCGCCCATGTGCCACTTGCCGCACATGCCGAGCTTGTAGCCGCTTCTCGCCAGGATCTCCGCATACGTGGTGTGGCCGTCCAGGAACCGAATCGTCCTCGGACCAAAGCTGTCTTCGGGCAGCTGGTAATCCTGAACGCCGTGTTGGGACGGCAGCTTCCCCGTCATGTAGCTCATGCGGCTGGGCGAGCAGACCGGCGTGCAGGCGTAGGCGCGTGTAAACCGGGCGCCGTCGCGGGCCAGGCGATCGACATTCGGCGTGTGCGCCTCGGCGCATCCGTAAGAGCCCAGCGTCCATGCGCCGTGATCGTCGGTCATGATCATCACGACGTTGGTCTTCGTCGCCGATTTCGCCGCAAGGGAACCGGCCAGCAGGTTTCGTCGGGTGAGAGTCATTGCGGCGTCCCCTTGCCATCCAAATAAGATTTGCGGCTTCTTACGATCACCTCTCTTGCCTCCATGGGACGCCCCCAGCCCTGCATCTGCGTCTTCTTCCCTTCCAATTCCTTGTAGATCGTGAAGAAGTGTTCGATCTCCCGCCGCACGTGCGGGAAGATTTGGTCCATGGTGTGGACTTCGTCGTAGCGCGCATTGCGATTCGGCACGGCTACGATTTTCTGGTCGGCTTCTTCGTTATCCACCATGTTGAGAATGCCTACCGGGCGGACTTCAATCATACAGCCGGTGAAGCTCGGCTCCTCGACCAGCGCCAGCACGTCGAGCGGGTCGCCGTCCTCGGCTAATGTGCCGGGGATGAATCCGTAATCGCCGGGGTAATGCATTGGCGAGTACAACGCGCGATCCAGACGGAACACACCCAGCTTGCCGTCGTACTCGTACTTGTTGCCGGAGTTTTTGGGTATTTCCACGATCATCCGGACGATTTCCGGGCAGGCCGGGCCGGGGTCGATATCGTATAAAGAGAGATGCACCCGCTCAGAGTAGCAAATGCGACTTTAGCGTGGGTTAGAAGAAGAACTTACACGGGCTGCTTTCGGAGCTCTTCAAGCAGCCTTCGTCCGCGCTCCGGGTCAGGCTGATAGTCGCGTTTACTATGCGCAAAGAACAGATCGGTCAGAACTCTAGAGTAGTGCGCGGCGCGTTCCGGCCTCAGCAATCGAATAGGAGAGCCCTCACTTAATTCGAGGCTCTGCAGAAGTTGTACCGCCAGTGAAAACTCTTCTGAATTGGGGTCGTCCGCAAAGCGGGCCCGTAGCGGCTCCAGCTCGAGGCGGTCCACTGAACTGGCGTGCCGAAGGATTCGATTCGCGTAGAACAGTACCTCCATCGCAAAGCTCGATGGATAACCTTCAAGGAAATCAAACACGCTCACCTCCACTCTAGTGTAATGATATCAAAACAGGCTCGGGGTAGCACTTCAATGATGAACTCGATTGACAGCGGGTGTCCACGCTGATTCACTGGAACCTGCTTTACCCATGATGAAACGCGATCGAACGGAATGATGTAAAGAAGCGGACGAAAATCGCGAATGTCCGCCGAGTCGGCAATGTCCTTGATCTCCTTGAACTCGTCTTTTCTTATATTGTTTTGAATCAGTTTGTAGTCGGCTCCACGAAGGATTCCAGCGTGGTTATCGACGATCTTGGAACTGTGACGGTCTCCGCGCCTCACCTCTTCCGATAAAGAGCGGTAGATCTCGAACGGACTCGAACTGGGTGGTATCACGTTCTCGATATCGCCCAGCCCCCTCGGATCGAAGACCGGGGCGCACCAGACGTAGTGCTCGCCCCGGTAGTATCGCTGTGAGACTTGGTACGCCAACCACGTATTTGTGGAATACAGAAGCAGCGGATCCTGCACGTGATTATGATTCTGCCACGCCGACGGGATGCCGCGCTTTGGCTAGATCCAGCGCTACATCGACAATCATGTCTTCCTGGCCGCCGACCATGCGGCGGCGTCCCAGCTCGACCAGAATTT
>JBGPHB010000759.1:0-3442 GCA_041484155.1 Bryobacteraceae bacterium | reverse complement strand
TGCTCACCAGCGTCTCGACGGCGTGTGAGATTGCGTCATAGCCGGTTGCGGCCGTGAGCGAAGCCGGCTGCGAGACCGTCAGCTTGGGGTCGAGAATCGCCACGCGAAACGCCGCCTTCGGATCGCCGCAAGGCATTTTGACGCCGGTTTCGGAATCGGAGATCATGGCGTAGCTCTGTGCTTCGCTGCCGGTTCCCGCGGTGGTGGGAATGCCGATCATTGGTAGCAGCGGCCGCGACGCCTTGCCGTATCCGCGGTAGTCGGGCATCGTTCCGCCGTTGGTGAGCACGAAGTTGATGCCCTTGGCGCAGTCGAGCGAGCTGCCGCCTCCCAGTCCCACGATCAGGTTGATCTCGTTCGGCGCGGCGAAGGCGCGGCCGGCTTCGACCACGGCCGTGGTCGGGTTCGCATCGAAATCGTGGAAGCCGAACACCTCCATGCGGCGTGCCTTGAGCGCGCGCGTCGCTTCTTGGGCGTGGCCCGCTTCCAGCATTCCCCGATCCGCTACCAGCAGGCAGCGCGTGCTGCCCAGCTCACGCGCCACTTCGCCAATGCGCGCGAATTCGCCAGGGCCGAATAGAACCCGCGTTCGGGGACGGAAATCGAACGGCGTCATCTTCCAACAACCAGGATACTTCAGGCTCAGGCGAGAAGTCGCTTCACGCCGTCCAGGCAGAGGATGGCGGCGTGCTTGGAAGCCAGTTCGAGGCCCCCGACCAGGTCTTCAATCACGGGCGCGGTGAGCGCCTTGAGTTCTTCGCGGGATTTCCCAGTCATCCATTCCGTGAGCGCGGACGAAGCGGCGATGGATGCCGTGCAGCCACGTGTCAGAAAGCGGGCCTCCACGACACGATCGTTTTCGAAGAGGGCCGAGAGCCGGAGCATGTCGCCGCAGGCGGGATTCGTGACGTCGACTTTCAGCGCAGGGGGTGCCAGTTCGCCCGGGTTGCGAGGGTTGCGGAAGTGGTCAAGCAGACGCTCGCTGTGCATTTCGTGCTTCAATTATCGCTGAATGACAGTCGTGGCTGCGGTAATCGAACGAGACGGGCGAGTGCTGATCTGCCAGCGCAGGCCCGGTGGACGCCATCCGCTGAAGTGGGAGTTTCCGGGCGGGAAGGTGGAGCCCGGCGAGGATTCTCGCGACGCGCTGGTGAGGGAGTTGCGGGAGGAACTGGCTATTGAGGCGCAGATCGGAGAAGAGATCTACAGTCACGACGTGCGGTATGGGGACAGTCCGCTGATCCGGCTCCAGTTCTATCGCGTGACGGAATTTGCCGGCGAGCCTGCGAATCTGGAATTCGAGCAGATCGTGTGGGAACGGCGGGCGGCGCTGCCGGACTACGATTTTCTCGAAGGGGATGTCGAGTTCGTGCGGCGGCTCAGCTCGGTATTGCCCGCTCCCTGACGGTCGCGGTTCGGTAGGGGGGGCTATGGACACGAAGCGGTCGTGCCGAACCGCGCGCGTGAGCAAGCGGGCGTGAGAATGCTCTAGTGAGCAGTAGCCGCGAACCCGGCTGCACGGGCTAGCATGGCGTCTAGATCCTGGCGGGAATAGTAGTGGCCGCGCATCACCACGGCGTCGATTTTCTGGGTGTTGCGAATGTCGCGCAAAGGGTCGGCGTTCAACACGATCAGGTCCGCGGACTTGCCGACGTCGACTGTGCCCATGTCGCTCAACCGGCCGAAGTATTGGGCGGGATTCCTGGTTGCAGTCTGCAAGGCTTGGAGTGGCGTGAGTCCGGACCCTACCAACAGCGCGAGTTCTTCATGAAGACCGAAGCCGGGAAGGACTGGGTTCCATCCGTTCGTGTCGGTTCCGGCAAGGAACTCGACGCCTGCGCTCCGCATGTCGCGTACTAGTTCCTGGTGTCGTGCCAGCAGGGCGCGGATTCTCGCGTTCAGCGCATCGTGATCGGCCGGCGCAAGATCACGGAGGAAGAACGTCTTTTGCGGGTCCCAGGCTTCCTTCCATGCGGGAAGCAGATAGCGGCGGCGGGGATCGTTGACGAAATCCTCGTCGCGGGCTCGGGCGAAACCCGATAGCAACGCCAACGTTGGTGTTTGCCATGTTCCGTTCTTGACGAAGGTACGAAACAGGTCCGTGGCTTTCTGCTGGTTGTACGTATCGAAGAGGCCCTCGGGCGATGGGAAGGCCAATGTGCGCATTCGATCCTCACCGGAGATCTGCTGGCTGAGCATGGTTCCGACGCGTTCCGCGCGCAATTCCTCCTCGCGGGTGGAGCAGGCTAGCAGGATGTTGTTAAGGTGCTCCTGGCTGCGCTGGCCCGCGTCGGATGCCTCTGCTGGGCTCACGGCTTCGGGGACGTGTCCCGCGAACGGTATCCCTACAGCGCGAGCTTCCTGGGCCAGCGCGAAGTACGCGTCGCGCGGCACGCTGCTGTAGATTTTTAGAAAATCGACGCCGCTCTCGGCGAGTGCGTGCACGGCGAAGCGCGCCTGGTCCGGCGTGGCTACCGCGAAGGCGCCCGGCGGGGACGGCCCGTTCGAGAGCATGGGCGGCCCGTCGATGAAACCTGAGGCGGCGATGCGCGGGATATCGGGCTGCGCGCGCCATGCGCGGATGGTAGGCATCGGAATGCCGGTGAACATCTCGCGAACGCCAGTGATGCCGTTGGCCACTAACAGGGGGAAGAAGATCTCAGGCGGTCCCAGGTGCATGTGCATGTCCCACAGGCCGGGGATCAGAAATTTTCCTTTGGCTTCGACGATGGGGCATCGCGCGGAGGGCGGATTTTCTTCTCGATGGCTTGAATCCGACCACCGGCGATCAATACACTGACGTTGGTTTGCGGCTCGGCGGCGCTGCCGTCGATGACCGTGATGTGTTCGAGAAGAAGGGGCTGGGCGGAGAGAATCCAGAAGCCAGGAGTCAGAAGACAGAATAAGAAGAGCGCCGACTGCGGCACTTAGAGGAGCTTCTGGATCGCTGCCTCGACGTCCTTGAACGGGGTCTCTCCGACGAAGAATTTCACTTCTTTCCCGTTGCGATCGTAGAGGAACAATCCCGGCAGGGTTCCGAACCACCCGAGATGAACGGAGTTGGTGAACTGGTCGTCATCCGGCACCTTCTTGATGTACGCCGGTCCGGAGATGCCTTCGTCTTTGAGGACCTTCAGGGCGGCGGCTTCTTTGTCGGGTTCGTCGTTGGAGATCGTGACGAAATCCAAGCCGCGCCCTTGCAGCTTTTGCGTGAGTTTGCTGAGCTGCGGCATTTCGGCACGGCACGGTTTGCACCACGTCGCCCAGAAACTGACCACGACGACCTTGCCCTTGTGCGACGCCACCAGCTTCGGGTAGCTAGCTTGATCCACCGGCGTCAGCTTTGACTGTGCGGCTAGAGTGGCCGCCATGGAACCCATGAGTAAGGACGCGAGTAAGAGAGTCTTCATTTCTTCTCCAGCTTGAGATTCATGACGGGTTC
>JBGPHB010000758.1:0-3446 GCA_041484155.1 Bryobacteraceae bacterium | reverse complement strand
AGCTCAACGAAGTGGGATTGGCGGCAAACGGTCGCGCGGTCAAAACCGCCGACACGGGGACCTGCGCTGGTGTACCGCCGCCAGCCGGTGTGATCGAGACCGCCCCTGAGTAAGTCCCGGGCGCCAGGCCGGCGCTGGTGGCGGAAACGGTCAACATCGCGGGCGTCGTTCCGGAGAGCGGCGAGACGCTTGCGAAGGTCGCCGTATTTGAAACCGTAAAGTTCGAAGGCGGGGTGCTCGTTACCGCCAGCGTTTGCGAGGGCAAAGGCCCGCTGTCCTGGATGCCCGTGAACGAGATTGACGCCGGACTCACCTGAAGCGTCGAGGTCGATTGCGTGCCGGCTTGATTGATGGTGAAAGTGGTCGTGTCGCTCTGATTGGATTGTACGGTCACGCCGCCGCTTCGAGCCGCGGAGTTGTTGGCTTGAATGGTGACCTTGGAAGCACCGGTGGTGGCTGCCGAATTCGGCGTTGCGATCGCAATCCAGCTAACGTCAGTGGCGGCAACCGACGGGCAATACAGGGAACCGCCCGTCGGCTTCGTCCAGGTAAAGTTCGCCGTGCCGCCGCTGGCGGGAAAAGTATTTCCCGCACTCGAACTGATTTGGAATGGATTCGGAGTACATCCGGTACTCTGCGATTGAAGAACGGCCAGGCCCGCCCCGAAGAGCAACACCACCGCGGAGGCCGCGCACGAGGCACACAGACTCCGGCCCCGCTTCTTGATCGACCACGCCACCTGTGACAATGGTACATCGTGGCGGCCACTCGTGCGGGAATTACTCTAATTCTTCTTTCGGTCACGATTCCCGTGGCGCTTTTGATTGCCAGGATCGCGTTCCCAACATGGTACGCGCGTTCCTCTAGAAGGATGGGACGGTCGCTCGACTGGCTAGGAGCACACCGCTGGACCGTAGCGGTGGGATCGGGAATCCTGGTCCTGGTGCTACGAGCCTGTTTGCTGCCAGTGTGGCCTGTCCCACAACCCGCGGTGCTCGATGAGTTCAGTTATCTCCTTCTCGGCGATACGTTCGCGTCGGGCCGCCTGGCAAATCCTCCGCACCCCATGTGGGTGCATTTCGAGACGCCGCTGGTCCTGCAACAGCCAACTTATGCATCGGTGTTCCCCGTCGTGCAGGGCTTGTACCTCGCGGCCGGACTACGTTTGGCAGGGCATCCGTGGTGGGGCGTGTGGCTGAGTGCCGGAATTATGTGCACGGCGGTGTGCTGGGCGATGCAGGGATGGTTGCCGCCCCGTTGGGCGCTGCTGGGAACCGTGTGGGTATCGCTCCAACTCGCCTTGACCAGTTACTGGATGAACAGCTATTGGGGCGGCGCGGCCAGCGCAACGGGGGGCGCCCTGGTATTCGGTGCGATGGCCCGGCTCCGGAATCGGCCGGGCATACGCGACGCGCTGGTGCTGGCGATGGGTCTGGCGATATTGGCGAACACGCGGCCCTATGAAGGATTCCTGCTCGGCTGTGTGGCGATGACATGGCTCGGAGCCCGGCTCCTGCGTAAGCAGATGATCCTCCCCATCGGTTTCACGCTGCTGATTACCGGTCTCCTCATGGCGGCGTATTTCCAGAGGGTCACCGGCAGCCCCGTCAAGATGCCCGCGCAAGCGTATATCGAGCAATATGCCGCCGCTCCCGCGTTCATTTGGCAGAAGCCCCCCCCGGAACCCGCTTATCGCCACGCTTCGATGCGGGACCTGAACGTGGCGTTCCTGAGCGACTATCACCAATACGACACCGTCTGGGGCGCGATCCGATTCTCCGTGGCCAAGCTGCGGCTACTCGGGACTTTTTATCTTGGGCCGCTGGTCCTGGTGCCCTTTATCGCCCTGCCTTGTCTGTTCCGAGGACGATCCCGATTCCTGATGGTCTCGGCGCTGGTCACGCTCGCCGGCGTATTGCTGACTGTCGGCGTGCAGCCGCACTATGGCGCGCCGCTGACCGCCGCATTCGTGATCCTCGCGATGCAGGCTCTTCGCTACTTGTGGATTGCGCGGCGATATGGGAACCCTCTGGGCGAATTCCTCACCCCGGCGGCGATGATGATTGGCCTGGTGTACATCGCCTTCTCGGCGGCCTCGGCGCGACCAACCACCGCGTTGAGCTCCCGGCCGGGCATCACGAAGTGGCTTCAGGAACACGGCTCGGCTCACTTGGTGTTGGTTCGATATGGAAGCGAACACGTGCCGGGAGATGAATGGGTCTACAACTCGGCGGACATAGATCGGTCTGAAATCGTCTGGGCCCGAGACATGGGACCTGCCGGCAACGTCGAGCTTCTGAAATACTACCCGGATCGCAAACCGTGGCTGCTGTTGCCGGATTTGAATCCGGCGCGACTGATGCCCTATACGCCAGAAGGAACCCCGCCCTAACGGGCAGGGCTTTGCGGGTTTGCGCCCGTCCACGTCACTCGTCAACGACGCCGAAAAGCCCCGCCCGTCAGGGCGGGGTTAAGCCCTAATCCAAGCTCATATTCACAACGTGAAAATTGAACCGCTCCGGCGGCAGCGCGCTGATCGGGCTCGGGCTCATCTGCGCCCAAGTCTGATACGCAGTGTTCGCCACCGACGCGTTCAGATAAAACAGAAACTGGTTCGAGAAACACTTCAGCGGCGGCGGCTGGCGGAAGGTGAGCCGCATCCCTACGGCCTTCTCTATTCCAACGCCGCGAGTCTCGACAGCCTTGTCGCCGAGCAGGATCACGAAACTCGACCGGCCCGCGTGCGGCCACAGATCGGCACGCAGCAGGTTGCGCAGATCGACGCGCGTCTCAAACGTGGTTTCGCACTGGCGAATCCATTCGAGGATGCTGTCGCCCCACTGCCAGTGCTGCACGAATCCGAGATATTGATCGACCAGGTTGAGAGCCAGGTCCATCTTGCGACGATCCGATTCGGGCGCGACCACATCCAGGGGGTTTGCCGGGATCATGTCCTCCTGCTCGATCAGGTCATTTGCCATGCCCATGACCTTGTCGAGCCGTTTCACGTCCGGGGCCATGCGCACCAGTAACGGCGGCAGCTCGTGCGTTTTTGAGCCGGGCACTTCGACGAACTTCCGATCGCCCAGAATCTCCATAATTCCCTATGCCTATTCTATCGACCCGCGGGCATCAAAACTTAACCTATCACCTATACTGACGCCACGGACAGAGTCAGGGTTTCCGGGCGCCCCCCGCGGGTACTAGTTCCAGATGAAACCCTCGAAAGCGCTTCCGCAGCATCCCGGGAATCAGCAGCGGGATGAAGAGCAGGTTGGAAATAGCGTCTACCGCGCTCAGGCCAAGGCTGTTGGCGAGCGGACTCTGCGTCGAGAAGTCATGCGAGGGCCGGCCCGTCACCCTCAACCCCAGCGAAACAACCAGCGCCGCGGCCAGCAGCAGGACCGTCGCCCGCCACTCCAGCAGCCACATGACCTTGAGGCTCT
>JBGPHB010000757.1:0-3448 GCA_041484155.1 Bryobacteraceae bacterium | reverse complement strand
GTTACAATTCTGTGACGATCGGAAAAAGTTCGGGCTCAGCGGTCACGGGGCTGGCTTCCATATCCAGATAGCGGGTGTCGAGCAGCCGGCCCGGGTTCAGGTTTCCCATGGCGGAAAGCATGTTTTGCTTCAGATCGGGGTAGTCCTGTTCGAGCTCCCGGAAGATGTCGCGCAAGGACCGGCGAACGGTCCCGGCCTTCTGGGAGCAGCCGCAGGGGATCAGGGGCGCTCCGAGCGAGCCTGCGAATGCCGTCGTAATCTCTTCGGTGACGTAGACCAGGGGACGGATCAGCCGGAACTCTTTGTCTCGGGAATAGGTAATGGCTGGCAGAGCGCTGAGGCGGCCCGTGAACATGGTGTTCCGCAGCAGGGACTCGCAGAAGTCATCCGCGGTATGGCCGAAAGCGATGACGCCGGCGCCGAGGCCGCGGGCGATTTCATAAACGGCCCGGCGGCGATACCGGCTGCACAGGTCGCATCCGTGGTCAGGCTGCTCTTCGAGCAGCCGGAAGGAGGGCCGATCGTGATAGTAGGTCCAGTCGATGCCGCGGCTTTTCAGGTAGTCCCCGAGGGGCTCGATGGGGCGCAGGAACTTGCCTTGCTCGACGGTGAAAGCGCACACGGAAAAGTCGATCGGCGCGCGCTTCGAGAGAAGAAGCAATGCTTCGAGCAGGGTCAGGGAGTCCTTGCCGCCCGATAGCGCCACCGCGACCCGGTCCCCGTCCCGGATCATGCGGAACCGGTGAACGGCCTCACCGACTTTCCGCAAAAGAGTTTTTTCTATTTCCACTATGTTAATTATACAGGCTAGCGTGCAGCGTTCGCGTGGAACGGTTCAACTAAGGCCTTTCTCCGATATCCTTGCCCGATCCGTTATGCAAGAATCAGGATTAGTACGAGGAAGGATTTAGCTGGAGGGAATCTCTGCGTTGTTAGTTCTCGACGTTTCCCAATTGCGCAACGTCACGTTGAATGACGAAGCGCTGATGCGCGAGGTTGTCGTCGCGCTGGTGAGCGAAGTCTCCCAACAGATTGAAGGTTTGAGCCGGGCAGTCGAGCGGGGCGATACCAAGGCCTGCATCACGGTCGCGCACAACGCGTACGGCGCCTGCGGGAATGTGGGCGCCACCTCGATGGCGTCCGTATTTTACTCGATCGAGCGACAGGCGGTTGACGGCAATCTCAGCCTGTGCCGGTCGTACGTGGAATCATTGAGCGTCGAGTTGGAGAAACTTCGTCAAGAAGTCGATTCCATTTGACCCTCGCTTAACTGCTGCCGTATTCAAGTTCACGCAGGCTCGGAAGTTCGCTGCAAACGTCTCCCGCAAGGAAGTGGGGTCTACCCGCGGGGCAGCACAAAGCAGTTCGCCGGTCTCGACGGCGTACCAAGGCGCCGCCTCAGCGTCGCGCTGGTTGAAGGTTGGTCGATCGCCCTTGGGAGTGTGGCCGCCCAACCACTCCAGGCACTTGGAGCAGTACCCTGGGGGGTAGACAGTCGAAGGTTGTGCCCGCTGAGAGCAATGCGGGCAAACCTCTTCGAGGGGTTGCCGTTGCGGGCGGAATGTCCGTCTTGAGAACCCAGAGTAGATGTTCATGAACGATTTCTCCGCTGGCTCGATTGTCTTCATAACAGGCTGCACACCAATCGCGGCAGTGACGGCCTCGCTTGGAGTGAATCTCACCCGACCCGATCTCCGAGGCGAACTGGCGCCGCTGGGTTAATCCCTCACGGCGTGTGAAGAGTTCCTCCGGCGAGCCAGGCGGGTGCTGCCGTTGTTTTTCGTCCTCCACCTACTTGCAAAACCTTTTGTTCGTGGGCTGGAAATGAACGCACTCGACACGCCGAGCTTCAAGGACGTCCGGATCGACGCGAGCTGGAGCCGCAATGAACGACGCCCGGATTCCACGGCGCACTCTTCTGACGGGCGGGTCCGCTCGTGTTGGCAAATTGCCGTAAGGCCGAGAAAGGCTACTTCGGGAGGACGGAACCATCCTCCGACGCGCCTTTCAAACTTTCCGCGATTCTCGCAGCCGGCCGAACGTGCTAGACTCTACGCGACTCCAAGACACGGGGAACGACACAAAGCTGGAGGCCTTCGTGAATGCCCGGTTTTCGCGACGAACAGCGCCTGGGCTCGGCAAGCCACGCCGGACCCCGCATTGCGCTTGGCCCGGCTGGCTCAATGCGAGGGCCGTTTGCCGGAGGCGATGCCGATCCTGCCGTTGGCGCACTGGGTAGACGCGGAACTCAAAAACCGTTCCTGCGGGGACTCGGGGACAATCTACTCGATCGCCAGCAGTTCAAGTACGTTTGGATCGACACCGGCTGGAGACCCCAATGATGATGTGCGCTCCTCCATCCCGCCGGCAACTGTTCATGGCCGGCGCGGCTTTTTCCGGAGCGTGCGGCCGGACCCGGCGGCAGTCGGGACGCCTCACCTATCTTCTTCGCACCGAACCCTATACTTTCGATCCCGCCAAAGCACCCGGCGGAGGCGAGGTTTGGATCCTGTCCGCGCTCTTCGAGCCATTGCTCCAGCCGCATCCGCAGACCATGGCGCCGACCGCCGGCCTGGCCACGCACTACAAGGTGGAGCGTGACGGCACGCGCTACACGTTCTACCTGCGCGGGCATCCCGCCCCGGAGGGCATCCGGCTTGCCGGCAGGGAATCCCTGCCCGCGGAGTTCTCCCGGGGACGTGCGGCGGCGCCGTACAGTATTCCCGCGCGCTGGAGTGACGGAGTACCGATCACGGCCCACGACATCGTTTATTCCTGGCGCCGGTATCTCGCGCCGGAAACAGGCAATCCTAACGCATACGGTCTCTATTGTGTCGCGGGAGCCCAGGCGATCAGCGATGGGAAAATTTCGCCGGAGGAGCTTGGGGTGCGCGCTCCCGACACTTTCGCCTTCCAGGTGGATCTCCGCGCTCCGGCGCCTGACTTCCTGCTAGTGTGTTGCACCGAGCTGACCCTTCCGATGCCGCGTCACGCGATCGAGGAGGCGCGTAAGCGCGGACACGAGGCCTCCTGGACTGAGCCCGGCCGGATGGTGACGAGCGGCCCATTCGTGCTGAAAGAGTTCCGACCGCGCGAACGCACGATCGTGTCGAAAAACCCGAATTATTTCGATGCGCGGCTGGTGGATATCGAGGAAATTGAATTCTCCGCCGCCGACGGCGTCGTGGTGCTGAATCTCTTCCGTGCCGGACTGGCGGACTCGATGGAAGGGCGCGTTCTGCCTCTTCAACTGGTTCCTCCGATGCGAAACATGCCGGCACTCCATATGAGGCCGGCGTGCGCCTGCCACAACTGGAGAATCAGCGCAAAGCGTGCGCCGCTCGACAATGTTCTGCTGCGTTACGCGCTGAACATGGCTACCGACAAAGACGCGACAGTGCGCTTCCTGGGCATGGGACAGACTCCCGCCAAGTGGCGTGTGCCTCCT
>JBGPHB010000756.1:0-3449 GCA_041484155.1 Bryobacteraceae bacterium | reverse complement strand
GTGTCGGCAACGATTCCGGTGGGCTCGCGCATTGCCGAAGAGGCGGCCAGCCTGGCGGGCAAGCTGCCCGAAGCCATGAAGCAACAGGACCAGTTGAGCCACCTGCCATTGCCGGCCTGGCTCGAGCCGGCGCGGCCCAAGCTCGACGCCTTCATTCGCGACCGGGTCGACGACCTCGACCAGCAGGTCCTGCCGCTGCTGAGCAAGGCGGGCTCGCAGATCCTCAGCGGCATCGGCAGCCTGCTGAGCGTGATCCTGATCCCCATTCTCAGCTTTTTCTTTCTCAAGGATGGCGCCGCGATGCGTGAGGCCATCGTCGAAAGCTTCGGCAGCAAGCAGCGGGAGCTGGTCGACGGCATTTTCACCGACTTGCACCTCCTGTTGGCCCAGTACATTCGCGCGCTGGTGATCCTGTCGATCGCGACGTTTCTCTTCTATTTCGGATTCCTATGGACCACCGGCGTGCCGTACGCAGTTCTGCTCGCCGGGATTGCGGCCATACTGGAATTCATTCCGGTGGTGGGACCGCTGACCGCTTCGGTGGTGATTGTGCTGGTGGCAGCCTTTACCGGTTACTCGCACGTTGTGTGGATCGTGTTGTTCCTGGTGGTGTACCGCATCTTTCAGGACTACGTGCTCAGTCCGTATCTGATGAGTTCCGGCGTCGAGATCCATCCGATGCTGGTGCTGTTCGGCGTACTGGCGGGGGAACAGCTCGCCGGCATTCCCGGGATGTTCTTCTCGGTTCCCACCATGGCGGCGCTGCGAATGATTCTGATCCGCCTGCGGAGGCGGCGTGCGGCGTAGATTCGCCATGTTCCTGTGCGGTACCGCGCCGCTGTGGGCGCACGTCGTCAGTATGAGTACCGGCGAGTTGAAGGTGGACGGGCCCACAGCCGTGTATGAATTGCGGATGCCGATGTATGAGGTAGCGCACGTGACCAATCCCGAAACGGCGCTCCTCGATCACATTCGCTTCGAGGGAGCGCATCGCACCTCCAGCGAATGCCACCAGGAGGAGGGCACCTACATTTGCCGCGCAAACTATGAATTCCCTGGGCTGATCGACCGGCTGAATATTGAATGCTCGTTCCACCTGATCACCGTGCCTAACCACGTTCATCTTTTGTACGCGGTGCAAGGACCCAACGGCGACCAGCGAGTGTTCGATCAATCGTTTCCGCGCGCCGAGGTGCGCTTCCGGCCGCCCTCGCGGCTGGAGGTGCTGACTCGGGAGACGGCCTCCGGAATGTGGCGCGCCGTGGTGAGCCCCGCCGGCCTGCTGTTCCTGCTCGGCTTGGTCATCGCTTCGCGGACCGGGTCCGAAGCACTTCTGCTCGCCGCGATGTTCCTGGCCGGAGAATGGGCGGCGCGTCCCATCGCACCGCGGATCCCGTGGCTGCTCCCGCCGAGGTTCATCGAAGCCGCGATGGCGCTGACGGTGGTGTACCTCGCCGTGGAGATCCTCATGCTGCCCGAAGCAGGGAAGCGGTGGGTCGTGGTCCTGGCACTGGGATTATTTCACGGACTGTACTTCGCCGGGTTTCCCGCGACCTACCTGGCGGGAGCGGCCGGGGCGCAGGTGATCTTGATCGCGGCTATGGCCCTGGCGGCGCGAAGAATCTCGCCAGCGTGGCGTCTCCGGCCGGCGTGGGCTCTGTTAGCAGCGGGGCTCGGCTGGTTTGGATTGCGATTGATCCGCTAGCGTCGCCCAATTCGCCGGCTGCGTGCATTTCCGGACGAAACCCCGCCCTGACGGGCGGGGCTTTCCGGCGCGGTCGATGAATGCCGTGGACGGACGCAACCCCGCAAAGCCCCGCCCGTCAGGGCGGGGTTCTATTCCAGAAATGTAGAAACTCCAAGCCCTGCCCGTCAGAAGGTGTAAGGAATTCGTTCAGCCCGCTTCGGTATCGGCACCCTGCGCAATCAGCCGCTTACCGAACCGCGACCGTAAGGGAGCGGGTTGAGAGGACAAAAGAGGACGATTCCTTACAGCTTCTCAGGGCGGGGTCATCAGTATTTTGGGCAGATTCTTCGAAAACGCCGAACGCGGCATGACCGTGTCGCAACCCGTCTCCTGCGCCTTCTGCTTCAGCTCGCCCTGAACGTGGGATAGATAGCCGATCACGTTGATCTTTTTCAACTCAACGTCCGCCTTCAACTTCGCGATCAGATTCAGCGGATCGATGCCCTGATAGTTCAAATCGACAATGATCAGCGCCGGCTTGCCCTTGGCCTTCTCTATGACATCTTCCTCGTTCTTCACGAACTCAACGGCGACATTCGCGCGCTTGGCGGCTTCATGGATCTTCACCATGAAGAATACGTCCTCCAACACAGCCAGGATCATGTCAGAACGTCGCGATTGGATTGAGCGGCGAGCCGGTGCCGCCGGCGACGGCAATCGGCGCCGCGGTGAGCAGAAATTCCCAGCGCTTTCGCTTGGCCGCTTCTTTGCTCAGGTCTTCCAGGTCGCAGTTGTCGAAGATGTGGATGCCGAGGGCAACCAGCACTACCTGGTGAATCGGCTGGGTGACGCCCTCCACCTGTGAAGGCATTACATCGCTGGCCGCGTCCGAACCCAGCACAGCCACTCCACGATCGTGCAGCCACTTGGCGCAGGAAGCATGCAGGCCCGCTGAACTCTGGCCCACGTTCCAGGGCCCCTTGGCCGCTCGCAGCGCCCAGCGGCCCGTGCGAATGAAAATCACGTCGCCGGCCGACACCTTGACGCCAGCTTGCTTTTCCCAGGCATCCAGATCCTCCGGATAAATCGCCGTGCCGGGTTGCAGATAGTCCACGCCCTTCAACGTCGCGATGTCCATCAGAATGCCGCGGGTCATGATGCCGGTCCTGGCACTGAGAATGGACGGCTTGGCCGCTCCTGCTTTCAACGCTTCGCTCGATGAAAAGCCGTTATACGCCTTGCCCTGGTAAGAGTCGTGGCCGAGCGCGTCCATGTGGGTGTGAGCGTAGCCGTGATAACTGACGCTGTACTGGTCCATGATGTAATCGCCGTTCGGCGGCAGCATGGTTTGAACGAACGGATTCCCGTTGTCGGCGGCCTTGTCTTTCAACACGTCGTGGGCCAGCGAGACCGGGTAGCCTTCTTTAACCAGCGCCACGGCCTGCCTGCGCTTCGCCGCCGTGATCAGATTGAGCGTACCGAGCTGATCGTCCTTGCCCCATCTCCCCCAGTTGGAGAGCTCGGTCATCGAACGATCGAAATCGGCTTTGGTCATCTTGTGATTCGGCTGCGCCGACGACAAAGCGGAGGCGGCCAGCAGGCAGACGGCAACGGCGATCTTTCTCATGCGGCATATTCTATTCAAAATCGGCGGACGCTGCAATGCGGCCTACAACGATACTGGCCGTACTCGACACACAGCACAGTCAGGAGTGGAATAAGCACAGAAACTGAGGATATGCGAGTATGGCGAGAATCCAGC
>JBGPHB010000755.1:0-3450 GCA_041484155.1 Bryobacteraceae bacterium | reverse complement strand
TTGATCTCGATTGTCGTACTCATCGTTTCCAGTCTCCCTTGCCGTAGTCGACATGAGTGAGGATGTGCAGAATGAAAACCCGCTTGGTCTTGTAGTTGACCCGGGCGATCAGCCGGTAGTGGTTGCCATGGATGTTGAACACCGTCCTTCGGCCCACGATATCCGCATGAGCGAAGTCGCTCCTCATCTCTGCGAAAGACCCCCACTCCGCTCTCCTGGTGATTCGGTACCAGTTCATCAGAGGCACCAGCGCATCCGAGTATCGCTCCGCGAATTTGAGAATGGCTGGCTTGCTAATCACCCGCAAGTTCGAGTTTACATAATGTAAACATCCGCGTCAAGGTTAACCGCGGCCCTGAAGAAACGGGCAGTTTCTTGATCAAGAGCGACTCACTCGTCTTCTAAAGGGATCTCCCGATCCTATTTTGCCTTCTTGACGACCAACTCAAAGGGCATGCCCATCGCCTCGCCCATGAACTTGATCTCATCCTTACCCACGACGCCTTTGTAGTTGAGGGTGAAGGACATTCCGCCAAAGTCGAGTACCACCGCGAAGGAGATGTTGCTGCCGTCTATCTTGGCGTCTTTGATGGTAATCTCCATGCCGTCAATCGCGGTCATCGAGCCACTCAGCTCGGCGCCGCTAGTCTTGAAGGTAAAATTTTGCGGAAAATCGCCATTCGGAGTGGAGATCGCGCCGCTCCACTTTCCATCGACGTCGGCAGCGAAGGTGGAAACGGTAAGAAGTAACAGTCCTATTGCGATTGCGAAGAATTTCATACCAGGTCCTCTCGTAGGTTGAGTATACGTGTGAAGGTCGGACAGCGCAATACAGGACCCCTTTTCTTGACAAGAGTTTACATTAGCCGCCGGGAGCACAAAAAGCCGGGAGCGAGTCTTTGTGCATTTTCACTCCCAGCCGCTCTTGGAGCCGTAGGGCAGCGAAAAGCCCATGGCTTCGATCTCGTGGATTTTGCCGGCGCGGATCTTGAAGATTTCGCCCGCCTGGAGGTTAGAGGTGCCGCCGCCCATCGGGATGGTGTCGACGCCGGGCACGCCCTGGATCTTGATGGTTCGCACGCCGCCGCGGTGGTTGAACATGGGGAAGCTGAACACCAGCCCCTTCTGTTCGTCGATCACGGCCAGCCGCCTGGGCCACAAACGGGTGATGAAGCTGAGGACCTGGCTGTCGATCTGGGCCGTGCAACTCAGGGTCCCGATGACCGCCATGTCATGGTTGGCCTGAGGCGAGCCGAGATCGACCGGCCAGGGTATGGGCGTCTTGTTGTGGGTGGTCTGGCCGCCGTTCTCGTGCCGCTCGCAGTCCTCGGCGAAGGGCGCTATGCTGCCTTTGCCGTGCTCGATCGCCTCGAAGTAGGAGTCCGCGGCATTGATCATCTCCTCGCGCGAGGTCCGTTCGGCAGCCGGCACATCCGCGAGCAGACCGGGCCTGGCCGTGACCAGATTCTGCATCCGGTCCGCCCGCATGTTGCGCGCGAGAACGTGCTCGATCTCGGTGATCTCGCCGTTCACCAGCTTCAGGCGCATGGCGATGATGAGCGGCCGATCCCATTCCTTCATCACCCCGTAGAAGGCCACCTGGCGCGTGGCGGGATCGACGGCGTAGATCTTGAAGGTGGTCGGGGCCTCGGAAGCGCCGATCCATAGACCTTCGCCGATCTGTATGGTCGCGGTGTTCTCGGTGAATCTGACGCCTTTAGAGAGTGGCAAGCCCGCGGTATCGTGCTTGACCAGGGCGGCGAGGTAGCGGTCGACCAGGCCGGTCATGCAATCCCGGTCGCAAGGCGAGGCGCCCAGTGCCACGCCCATGCCGATGATCGCAAGACTCATTTGCTTTAACATTTGTTTCTCCTATGGGGTTAGGCTTTTATAGACCGCCGCAACGAACGCTTCCGTGTTGGTTCCGTACTGGGGATCATAGTCCAGCGTGGGCGTGGCCGCCTTCACCTGCTCCAGTGTCATGCCCTTTTTCCGTAGAGCCCGAATGCGATCGCGAATGATCGTCACCATGTCGCGATACAGAACCACGTCGGACCGGTCGCAGAGCCGGCCGTGGCCGGGAATCACGAGCGTGCCACCTTCCTCTTCATGCGCGGGAACTGCGATGTCGATGATGCGATTCAGTCCGTCGATAACGCCTTGAATGTTGCCGCCTCGCTGGAGGTTGATGGCTGGGTAGCTGGTCGTATTGAAGATATCGCCGGTGGTCACCACGTCGGAACGGCGGAAGAAAACCATCACGTCGCCGTCGGTGTGCGCCGCCGGTTGAGACATGATCCGGACGGGCTCGTCGTTGAAGTAGAGCGACGTTTCGCCGCCGAAGAAAGTCTCGGTGGGCCACGCGCCAAAAGGCGTGGGAGGCTGAACCCCATTTGGCGCGCTCATCCTTTTGAGAACATTTTCGTGCGCGATGATGGCCGCGCCGACTGCCGCATCGATGAGGTTCAAAGCGCCGGGAGCGTTGGCGTCGATCACCGTCACGCCGGCCTTGCGCAGACTTTCGTTGCCGCCGGTGTGATCGGCGTCGGCGTTGGTGTTCACGATGTATCGAATTTTCCCCGGGGAAAGCCTGCCGATGGCCGCGAGGATCTTGTCAGATAGCGGCGCAAGCATGGTGTCGACGAGCAGGACGCCCTGTTTCCCTACCTGCACGGTCACATTTCCGCCGGCGCCCACGAGCATGTAGATATTCCCTTGCACCGGCAGGACGTGAATCTCTCGGTCAACCGAGTGCGGGGCCGGTGGATCGGAATGCACGCGGGCTGCAGGACTGAAATTCAACCGGTACTCCGGATACATTGTCTCGGCCCCACCGCGGGCGGCCTGTTCCGGCAAGTGGTGGCGAATCGTGAATTCCTTGAGAAATGGGTTCTCGCCGGGGAGATACATGGGCACGGCGCCCTTCGGGTGGGTCGCCACCTCCACCGCGGCCTGGCACGGGTAGAGCCAGCTTCCGCGATAGTTCGTATCGAGCACGAAATCCTCGGTCCTGATTAGGGGCTCGGTCAGATATACGGGATCGTTAATAATCGTGACGTGAGTAAGGTAATCGCCATGCCGGATAAAGTGTTCGACGAGCGTGGTGTGGTCGCTCTCGGGAACTCCGTTCTTTAGAATCCAGCCCTCTTTGATGTGCGTGGTGGTGACCGTGAGCATGTCCCCTTCCCACTTGCCCGTGGAAAAACCCATCCAGGTGTGCATCGCGTAGGGCGGCGGATGCGGACGTCCATCCATCCAAATAGTTCGCGATTGCTCGTAGGTGCCGGTGTATTGTTTGATCGCGATGAGCTGCTGGGTCTCCGGATCCCTTTCTTCCCAGCTTCGGAATTCCAGCGGGCCTCGATAGATATACGGAGAGACATGGACCCGGCATTGGTGCTCGGGAAGCGCAAGGCGGGATGCGTCCCAACTTTCGGCAAACAAACGGGC
>JBGPHB010000754.1:0-3457 GCA_041484155.1 Bryobacteraceae bacterium | reverse complement strand
GAGTGCCGGCTCGGCCCCAGGGAGAACAATTGCAACAGGTCGTCGATCTTGGAGTCGAGGGTGCGCTTCGGCATCCCGCGCAGACGCCCGATCAGTTGCAAGTACTCGCGGCCGGTGAGATACGGATAGAGATGCGGCGATTCGGGCACGTAGCCCAGCCGGCGTTTGTATTCGATCAATTGGTTCTGAATGCTGCGGCCTTCAAACAGGACCTCGCCGCGCGTGGGTTCAAGCAAACCGGTGATGATATTTACGGTGGTGCTCTTTCCGGATCCGTTCGGGCCGAGGTACCCGAGCACCTCGTAGGGCTTGACTGTGAAGCTGACGTCGTCGACTGCGGTAACGGTCGTGTAGCGCTTGGTCAGCTCACGGACTTCGAGCATGGCGAATAGACACCATGCCGGCGCGGTTTGTTCCCGCGGCAGAAATCAATTGCAGGCCGGGGCCTGCGTTACGGCGGGCGGCTAAACCTTGCGCGTCATTTCGATGTCTATAGTTATTTCCACGTCGTCGCCCAGCATGACGCCACCGGCTTCGAGCGGGGCATTAAAGACCAGTCCAAATTCTTTCCGATCGATGCGCGTGCTGGCGCTCGCGCCACGCCGGAGAAGTCCCCACGGATCCTTGATCTCCTGCGCCATCCCTTCCACCCGGAGCGTCACTTCACGCGTTACGCCGCGAAAAGTGAAGTCGCCGACCGCTTTATAGGCGTCCTTGCCATCGGCCGCGATGCTCTTCGACTTGAAAGTAATGGTGGGGTGCTTCTCGGCGTCAAAAAAGTCGGCGCCCTTCAGGTGCGCATCGCGCGGGGGCTGGCCGGTCATGAGGCTGTTCGCGTCGATGGATGCGTCGATGCGGGACGCGGAAATATTCGACGGATCGAAATCGACGGTGCCCGAGACGTTCGTAAACTCGCCTCTCACGTTGGCAACCATCAGGTGCCGGATCTTGAAGTGCGCTCCGGAATGCGCGGGATCGATTTGATAGGTGGACATTGCTATATGTTACTTGTCTGGATTCAACACCGCAATGTATCCCAAGTTTCGATAAAGCTGCTTATAGTCCAACCCGCAACCCACCACAAACCGGTCCGGGATCTCGAAGCCGCGAAAATCGACCGGCACCTGCACGATCCTGCGCACCGTGCGGTCGAGCAACGTGCAGATCGCAATCGACCGGGGAGCGCGCCCCGACAGCGTCTGCAACAGGAAACGCGTGGTGAAGCCGGTATCGACGATATCTTCCACCAGCAGCACATCCTCGTCCTGAATCGGGTCGTCAAGATCCTTGGCGATGCGCACCATGCCCGGCGCGGCGCCGCCAAAGCTGGAAATGGCCAAAAAGTCGATCTTCACGGGAACGTCGATGGCGCGCGCCAGTTGCGTGAGAAAGAAAACGGAGCCCTTCAGCACGCCAATCAGCTTCAATTCCCTGCCCCGATATTTCTCGCTGATCTCAGCGGCGACCTCGCGGATGCGCGCCGACACCTGCTCTTCTGTAAACAGCACGCGCTCGATCACGAGGCCGCCATCCGAAGCCCGTACTTGAATACCAAGTCCTGGAAATCCTTCTGATAAAAGACCTGAATATTGACGTGCGGATAGATCGCGCGCAGCAACTTCACCTTGCGGTTCTTGCGCGTGACCAGGGCCTGTTTCATGGTGGTGAGCTCGACGTAGAGATCCAGTTCGGGCAGATAGAAGTCCGGCGTGAAAGCCTCCATGACGTGGCCGTCCTTGTCCCACTGCAGGGGGAAACTGCGCGGCTCGTAATCCCATTGGATGCGATAAAAATCGAGCAGATTGGCGAACAGCTCCTCGCTGGGATGCCCGAACACGGCGCGTTTCAGGTTCGCTCGTTCCGCGGGCACGATGCCATGGCGCGCGAGCTGCAGGCGAGTCTGAAACTGGAGTTGCGCCTCGGCGTCAGCCGAAAGCAGGCCGTGCTGCACCAAGCCGCGCGCGGCGACGGCGGCGCGAAGCACCTCGGCCATCTGTCCGACCTCCATGAGTTCGGCGTTGAGCACAATGTCGAAGGCGTGCGCCCTGGCCTGGGACCGGCCGACCCGCATCCGCCGCGTGCGCTTCCAGTCCAAGTCGAGCCCGGCTAGCAACTTCGCCGCCGCCGGCCTCTCCAGCCTCTGATCCAGCATGACGTTACCTGCCCGCCGAACGTCCGGAGCCACGACGCTTGCACGGAGTAACATCGGCATGGTTCCAAACAGCGACTCCGAGCCAGTCAGCGCCACTACCAAATGATTCGCGGCGGCCATGCGCGCCAGAATCGAGACCACCGCCGGCCGCCAGGCGCGATCGGGCAAGGCCGCTTGGCCCAATTCCTCGGCCATCCATTGCGCCAGCCGCCCCTCGGTCACCAATTCGAACTGCAATAGTTGCGCCGCGCCGTGCGCCACCTCTTCCCATCCCGAGGCGGGCTCGCCGGAGATTGTCAGCAATGCCATGCGCTACATTGTCAGAATACCCGAATGCTATTGTTGATATTACTCTGGGCGCCATGCGACCAGCGGATCCGCCGAAGTCATCCGCCGAAGTCATTGACAGGGGTGGACGCGACCGCTACGCTGGTGGCATGGAAGTCAATCTCTCGCCGGAACTGCAGACCAAACTGAACGACATCGCTACCCAACAGGGACGCGAGACCGAATCCTTGGTCCAAGAGGCGGTTGAGCGGATGGTTGACTATGACGAATGGTTTCTCCGCGAAGTGGAGAAAGGGCTTGCCGCCGCCGACCGCGGCGAGTTCATCGACCATGAGGACGTCGGCAAGCTAATCGAGAGCCGCTATACCGGCTGATGAGGATACGTTGGACGGAACCCGCGGCCAACGATCTGACGAACATTTGCGACTACATCGAGAAGCGCGACCGGTCGGGAAGTCGCCTCGTCGTGGCCGTCCCGGCCGGAAAGAGGGTACCCGGGAGTTAGTCGTCACGAACTTACCGTACGTGGTTATTTATCGGGTGCGTCAGGACGTCATCGAAATCAAGCGCGTCCTACACGGCGCGCAGAAATGGCCCTAGCTTGCGCGTACGAGGGCAGCGGATGCCGTTGGCGGAGAGTCATTTGCAGGCCAGGGCCTGCGTTACGTCACAAATGGTTGACCGGGCGACGTAACGCAGGCCCTGGCCTGCCTTCGTCGGGTGGTATATCCAAAGTACTGGATCTTTAGTCTATCCCTGCTCCCCAAAAGTTCGCTATAATCAATATGTCCACATCATGACGACCAGGAGACCCCTGTGAAGCGTGCTGGCTCCGATGATTCGCTGCGTTGCTCCTTTTGTCACAAGAGTCAAGATGTCGTCGGCAAGCTGATCTCCTCCCCTTCTGACTATCCTCGTGCCTATATTTGCGACGAATGCATCGGTGTCTGCAATTCGATCCTGGAAGACGACCGGCATGAGCAGCAGTACGGGACCCCGCACAAGCTTCCTAAGCCG
>JBGPHB010000753.1:0-3459 GCA_041484155.1 Bryobacteraceae bacterium | reverse complement strand
GAATCAGTACGGCCTGGTGATTGGCGGGCCGATTCTGATACCGAAAGTTTACAACGGTAAAAACCGAACGTTCTTCTTCGGATCCTACGATGGATTCAAGCTGAGAGGAATCGGCCAGGGCCAGACGGCGATTGTTCCCACACAGCAGATGCGAAACGGCGACTTCAGCGGGCTGCTGGGCGCCCAGATTGGGACTGACGCCGCGGGCCGGCCGGTGAATGCCGGGCAGGTTTTCGATCCCGCCACCACGCGTCCTTCCGGAAGCGGCTTTATACGTGACCCGTTCCCGGGCAATATTGTCCCGATGAACCGCCAGAGCTCGATTTCGCAGAAGTTTCAGGAAGGCTATCCCCTTCCCAATTCCGTCGGCACGGGAATCAACTGGGTGGGGCCCAGAGCGGCGCAGGTGTCCAATATCGATCGCATGTCACAGAAGGTCGACCACCAGATCTCGCTGAAACACCGTCTGAGCGGGGCCGATGAGATCGTCTTCCGCAAAACGCAGGACAACTCGTTCATTTTTTCGCCGGCGATTCGCGACACCGAGATTGTGAACCAGAAGCTGTATCGCTTCCGCGCCAACTACACCTGGGTGATGACGCCAAGTCTGCTGTTCAACCTCCGTGCTTCCTATACTCGCGGCACGTGGGACGCCGGCCCTGGCGGGACGATCAGCGCGACCTATGCCGAGGTGGCCGGGCTTACTAAGGGGCTGAACGCAACGTACACGCCGCTGACGGCCATCGATGGAGTGACCGGCTTCGGCTCGCGTTACGCGCAGTTCCTTCGGATTGGCACGGGAGCTCCCATCAATACGGACTTGAGCTGGACGACGGGACATCACAATTTCAAATTCGGCGCCGAGTTCCTGCAACAGATCATGACCAACGTCGCGAGCACGGGTACAGCCGGCACGTACAGTTTCAGGGACCTGGGAACCAATGCTCCTACTGTGACAGGATCCGGCGCGGGCTACGCCAGTTTCCTGTTGGGTGAAGTGAACGACGGTACGATGTCGACGTTCCGCGATGTCAAGACCACAGCCCGCCGCTGGGGCCTCTATGCTCAGGATTCCTGGAAGCTCACCCCAAAGCTCACGCTCAATTACGGGATTCGATGGGACATCGTCAACCCGCTGCATGAATCCTACAATCGCATGGGGGCATTCAATCCAGGCGTCGTGAATGCGGCAGCCGGCAATTTGCCCGGCGCATTGACCTTCTGGGGAGACGGTGCGGGACGCAATGGCCGAACCGCCATCAACGATATCTATTGGGGCGCCATCGGTCCCCGCTTAGGAATCGCATACGCGCTAAATGACAAGACGAATATTCGAGCCTACTACGGGATCCTCTATAGCCCGCTGAATTCGAATTTCATCCAGGGCGAAAACACCCCCAACTACGGATGGGCCGCTACCGCGGGTACGGCAACGTTGAATAACGGCGTCACTCCGGCGTTCAATTGGAACAACGGATTTCCGGCCATCATTCCACCGCTGCCTAATCTCAGCCCCGACTCTCTCAACGGATCCAGCGTGAATTTTTTTGGCGGAGAGGGCGGAAAGAAAGCTGCCCGTGCGTCGAATATCGGCTTCAGCATCGAACGGACGCTGCCCGCCAGCTTTGTGGTACGCACCGAGTACGTAGGCAAGCTAGTTCACGGCCTGACGCAAGCCGTCCCGTGGAATGATTTGGACTCAAAATATCTCGCGTTGGGCGCGCTGTTAAACTCCTCGGTTACGTCCCCGCAGGCCATTGCGGCCGGGATCAGGGTTCCGTTCCCCGGCTTCGTAGGAAGCGTGGCTCAGTCGCTGCGGCCCTTTCCGCAGTTCCTGAATATCGGCGAGAACGATTCGACTCAGGGCTTCAGCACGTATCATTCCCTCGAGGTGACCGTCCAACGGCGGATGGCCGATATGACCTTCCTCGCCGCCTACACCGCCTCGAAATTGCTATTTGGCGGTTCGTATCAGGCAGCCCAGTTGCGGACGACCCGCAAACAGTTATCCGACAGGGACAGGCCGCAGATGTTGAATATGAGCGCAAGCTATGACTTGCCTCTTGGCAAAGGCAAGAAGCTTCTCGGTGGAGCCGGTCCAGTCGCGCAGCAGATCGTCGGCGGCTGGCGAGTAGCTGCGATCATGAATTACTTCGCCGGGCTGCCCGTGATCGCTTCATCGCGCGTTACGCTGCCGGCGATTGCAGCCGCATGGCCTGTTTCGGTGGCGGGAACTCCTGTGAGCACCGGACTGGGCTGCTCAGCCTATAACCCTCAAAACGCGTCAACGAACAGATATCTCAACCTCGGAGCGTTCGCGGCGCCGGCGCCCTTCACGTTCGGCAATATTCGCACGGTTCCCAACGTGCGCGATTGCCCGTCGTTGAACGAAAACCTCACCGTCCAGAAAGATTTCCGTCTGACGGAAACCGTGCGTTTGCAGTTTGGCGCGGAGATCTTCAACCTTTTCAATCGCCATCAGTGGTTCGGGTTGAACCAGGATACAGGCAACACCGCAGCCTTCGGGACGTTCGCCTCCGCCAGCGATCCGCGGACAATTCAGCTCCATTTGAAACTGGAGTTTTGACTTGGCAACGGGTAGTGCTCGCCGGGGCGCCGGCGAGAAATTTTAAGAGCATCTCTCCACCCTTCATGGCGCGCTACATCACCCTCACCCTGATGGCCGCGGCCGCTGCATCTTCCAGAACCTTGACAATCGAAGATATTCTTTCGCTGCGCCGATTGCAGGCCGTCCAGATTTCTCCCGATGGCAGCAATGTCGCCTACCTTGTCGAGGAGCCGAACGATGAATTGCATTCAAAGGAGCCCATTCTGTCGACGCTCTGGGTGGTTCCCGCAGCCCAAACCGCATCGCGGTTGATTGCGAAAGGCCTGATTCGGACGCCTGAGTGGGCTCCGGACAGCAAGAGCGTCGGCTACATTATGGACGGGCAGATCTATGCGGCCTCTGCTGGCGGACAGCCGCGAGCTATCACTCATCACCAGACTGCGATCGGCTCATTCAGTTGGGCCCCTGATGGCCGCCGCGTTGCATTCGCCGCGACCTACGTCGAGCCAAAGCCTCCCGCCGTGCAGCGTCGAATCGACCTCGGTTACGATGCGCTCGATCTCGAAGTGTCCGACACGGTGGTTACACGCAACCCAAGCCGCGTTTGGATCGTGGACGTAACGACCGGACGAACAGAGATGGTAGAAACGGGCTCGCGCCACATCTTGGGAGTGCGCTGGTCGCCGGATGGGTCGACGCTCCTCCTGACGACTGCGTCCAGGCCGGTCAACGATGAAGAATGGTTGCGGCCGCGACTGGAGACGGTTTCCGCTGCCGGCGGGGAGCCACGCATCTACTGCGCGACGCTCGGCAAGATCACTACCCCGGAGTGGTCTCCGGACGGAAGGTCGATCGCGTTCTTGGGAAGCATTGTCGCCGACAGCGCCTTT
>JBGPHB010000752.1:0-3461 GCA_041484155.1 Bryobacteraceae bacterium | reverse complement strand
GTCCACGATTTGCCTGGAGTGTCACAACGGTGCGAGTACCTTCGGCCGGCGCAACGACAACATCACTCGCTTGGATTCGCTCCACAACATGGCTGACCCGCGGTATCAGAACTGTACCACCTGTCACCCGCGGATCCACGGCTCCAATGCCAACGTTTACTTCATGCGATAAGAGACGGCCATGAAAACGAATTTCTACGTGCTTTTCGTGCTTGTTCCGGCCGCCTGGGGGCAGGCTACCGTGGCGCCGACGCCGGACCCGGTGGGCAAACCGCGCGGGGATAACTTCGAGAACTACAATATCCTGCAATCCTTCGAATTCGGTTACCGCTGGCGTGGCATTGGCGGTGACGGAGACATGTACCGCAGCACCGTCAACTATGGCGACGGCCTGCGATTGCTGTCCAGTTCGCTGTACGTGAAATCGAGAGACGGTCACGGCCGCTACTTCGACGAGATCACGCTCACCACCCAAGGGCTCGGCAACGACCCGTACCAGTCCGCCATGCTGCGGATGGAGAAGAATCGCCTGTATCGTTACGACATGATGTGGCGCTCCACCGATTACTTCAACCCCGCGCTGACCGTCTCCAGCGGCGAGCACTTCATGGATACGACACGCCACATGCAGGACCACGATCTGACGCTGTTTCCGCAGAGCAGCCTGAAGTTTTTCCTGGGGTACTCGCGCAACGTGGAGGACGGACCGGCCCTGACCACCATCCAGTTGTTCAATTCCAAAGGCGATGAATTCCCGCTGTTTCAAAACCTCCGCCGCGAGGAAAACGAGTACCGCTTCGGCGGCGAAGCGCGCTTGATGGGTTTCCGGCTCAACGTCCTGCATGGCTGGCAGGATTTCAAGGAGGACACGCCGGTCAATCTTCAGGGAACGTCGCCGGGCAACAATACGAACGACTTGAACGTACTCAACCTCTTCCAATTGAGCCAGCCGTATCACGGTACCAGCCCGTACTGGCGCGTCGGGCTGTTCCGCGAGGGCAAGCACCTGTGGGCCGCGAACGGCCGTTTCACTTACGTGGAGGGCCGGCGGTCTTTCGCGTACAACGAGCTTTCCAGCGGCACGCTTTTCAGCGGCGCCCTGACTAATCTCCAGGTGCTGACTTCCGGCAATGCCCAGCGTCCGGCGGCCACCGGAAACCTCACGCTGAGCCTGTTTCCCGCATCCTTCGTTACCATCACGAATCAGACTTCGGTCTATAACATCCGCATGGTTGGAAATTCGTACTTCGTCCAGGCGCAGAATGGAGTCCTCACCACGCCCGTTGTACCGTTCCAGTATCTCGGAATTGAGACAGTCTCCAATTCGACAGACGTAGACGTTCGCGTGCGGCGCTGGTTCGCGGTGCATGCCGGCTATACCCGCGACTATCGACGCATTGCCTCCATCGAAGATCAAGCCAACGTCGGCCAGGCGTTTACCCACAACACGCCGATCGAGCAGACGAACGAGATGAACACCGGTGTTCTGGGCTTTCGCATTAAGCCGATCAAACCTCTGACCGTCAGCCTGGACGCGGAAATCGGGAGGGCGGACAGGCCCATCTACCCGATCAGCGAGAAGAACTACCAGGCGTTCAGCGGGCGCATCGAGTATAAGAAGAAGACGTTCCGCGCCGGAGTCTTCGCGAAGACGGACTACAACACCAACTCGGTCTCGCTAACCAGCTATGCGTCCCAATCGCGCCAGTATGGCGTCGACGGTTCCTGGACCGCAACTCCGTGGTTCTCGATCGACGCCAGCTACGCCAAACTGCACCTGTACACGCTCGGCGGAATCGATTATTTCGTGGGGGCCGGGTCGGAGATAGGGGGCGAAAGTTCGCTGTACATCAGCAATATCCACACGGCGAGCCTGGGGGCGCGGTTCAGCTTCTTGAAGCGTGCGGATCTGTACTTGGGATACAGCCACGTTCAGGACGTCGGGGATGGGAGGATTACGCCAGCCGGCCAGGGAATCGACACGGCTTTGCCCGCGTTTCAGAGGGCCCAGACCTTCCCGGTGCGGTTCCTCTCGCCCCAGGCGCGGCTATCCATACGCCTCCACCGGCAGGTACGCTGGAACGCCGGATACCAGTACTACGGCTACGAGGAGCGGTTCGCCGCATTCCAGGACTTTCGGGCGCAGACGGGGTACACTTCCGTCTCCTGGTCCTTTTAGTCCGCTCCCTGAGAAGCTGTAAGGAATTGTCCTCTTTTGTCCTCTCAACCCGCTCCCTTACGGTCGCGGTTCGGTAAGCGGCTGATAGCGCAGGGTGCCGATACCGAACCGCGACAGTAATGGAGCGGGCTGAACGAATTCCTTACACCTTCTGAGGGCGGGGTTACGGCCGCACTCGTGCGGATGCTTGGCCATGCGTTCACACGGTTGTGAACGTGGCACGCACAGAGTGCGTGCGCCACGCTCTTCAGGCGACTTTGAGTCGCAACAGAACCTACCGGCTTTCAGTCCATCCACGGTCCGCGATGGTGCCGCAACCGCTCCCACCGTCACGAGTAGATCCCCGGCGCCTCGTGCCCAATCGTCTGAACGTATTCGATGTACGACCCTGGATAAATCCGTGGATTGCGGTCCGTGCCGCTCTCGCCGCCCAGCTCCAGGACCCGTGAGCCGAGGCCGCGCAGGAACATGCGGTCGTGCGACACGAAGATCATCGTGCCTTCAAAATCCTTGAGCGCCTCCACCAGCATCTCCTTGGTGGCCAGGTCCAGGTGGTTGGTCGGCTCGTCGAGCACCAGGAAGTTCGGCGGGTTGTAGAGCATCCGCGCCATCGCCAGCCGCGACTTTTCGCCGCCGGAGAGCGCCCTGATTCGCTTGTCCACCTCGTCTCCCGAAAACTGAAACGCCCCGGCCAGCGTACGCAGCGACCCGAGGCCCTCCTGCGGGAAGTCCCATTGGAGCTGTTCAATGACGCTCAGATCCGCATTGAGCACGTCCAGGGACTGCTGCGCGAAGTATCCCATCGTCAAGCTGGCGCCCAGCCGGACGTTTCCCGCGTCCGGCGCACTTGCACCGGCGATCATTTTGAGCAGGGTGGTCTTGCCCGCGCCGTTCCTCCCCATAACGGCCCAACGTTCTCCCCGCCGTATGGTGAAACTGAAACCGTCATAGATCACCCGCGAACCGTAACTCTTGTGCAGATCCTCAATCACCGCCACCTGATCGCCCGAGCGCGGCGGAACGCGAAACTCGAATTTCACAACCTGCCGTTTCTTGGGCAGCTCGATCTTCTCGATCTTGTCCAGCGCCTTGATGCGGCTCTGCACCTGCGCCGCCTTGGCCGCGTGCGTCCGGAAGCGGTCGATAAAACGCTGTTCCTTGGCCAGCATGGACTGCTGCCGGGCGAAGGCCGCCTGCTGGTTGGTCTCGCGGATGGCGCGCTCGCGCTCGTAGAAATCGTAGTCGCCCGAGTGCGCGATGATCTCGCCCGCATCGATCTCCG
>JBGPHB010000751.1:0-3474 GCA_041484155.1 Bryobacteraceae bacterium | reverse complement strand
CGCTCCATTACTGTCGCGCTTCGGTATCGGCACTCTGCGCAATCAGCCACCTACCGAACCGCGACCGTAAGGGAGCGGGTTGGCCTGCGGGGCTGGGGTCCGTTACTGCTTCAACGCGTAGGCGAACAGAGAGCTTCCCGCCGATACTGCAACGTACTGACGGCCGCGCACCGAGTAGGTCATGGGGCCCGACGTGACAGCGCCGCCCACGGCGGCTTTCCACAGCAGTTCGCCATTGCGGGCATCGAGGGCGAAGAAGTAGCCCTCGCGGCCGCCGGAGAACAAGACATCGGTGCCCGTGGTCAGGATGCCGGCGTCCGTGACGTCGCCCATCTTGAACTCCCACTTCTTCTCCCCGGTCTTAGGATCAAAGGCCCGCACCGCGCCGTAGCCCTCGTCTTCCCTCTTCGTATTCATCGGTGTTCCGGCGAACAACGGCACATTGGAACGCGGCGTAGTGCCGACGAACCTCCTGCCCTCGACGTATTCGACGGGCGCCTTTATGAACACGGCGGAGTAGTTGTCCCACGCAGGGATGTAGAAAAGTCCCGTGTGTGGGCTGTAGGAGGGCGAAAACCAATTCGTTCCTCCCATGGCGCCGGGGAAAATCTGTTGCCCTGCGACCGTCGGATCCATGCCCGTGACCTTCATAGGCCGGCCCTTTTCATCGAAGCCCGACGCCCAGGTCACCTTGGTGAAAGGCTTACCTTGCAAGAATTCGCCGGTGTTGCGGTCGAGCACGTAGAGAAACCCGTTCCGGTTCGCCCACAACATCACCTTGCGAGCCGCGCCCTTCCATTGCATGTCGGCAAGGACCGGAACCTGCACCGAGTCGTAATCCAGTAAGTCGTGGGGAGTGAATTGGAAATACCATTTGAGCTTGCCGGTGTCGGCGTCCAGGGCCACCACGCAGTCGCTGTAGAGATTATCGCCGGCGCGGTCGTCGCCATTCCAATCCGGACCCGGATTCCCGATTCCCCAATACGTCAGATTGAGCGCCGGATCATACGAGCCGGTCACCCATACTGAAGCGCCACCGTGTTTCCAGGAATCGCCCGCCCAGGTTTCGTTGCCGGGTTCACCTTTTCCCGGGATGGTGTAGAAGCGCCAGGCTTCCTTTCCCGTCTTGGCGTCGTAGGCCGCGATGAACCCGCGGATGCCGTATTCGCCGCCCGCCGTGCCGACGATCACCTTGTCCTTGATCACCAGTGGAGCGTGAGTCAAGGCGTAGCCGGCCTCCGGCTTGGCGATCACGATATTCCAGAGCAGTCCACCGTTCTTGGCATCGAGGGCGATCAGATGTGCGTCGATGGTGCCCATGAACAGCGTGTCGCCAAGGATCGCCAGGCCGCGATTCACGCGGCCGCAGCAGGGGCGCGCGGCGGGCGAGTTGGTGTAGGAGTAGGTCCAGAAAACCCGCCCGGTGACCGCGTCAAGCGCCACCACGTCGTTGGGCGCTTGCACTGTGTACATGATGCCGTCCACCACCAGCGGCGTGGCCTCGAACTTCTCGAGCGACCGGGCCTGGAAGATCCACTGCTGCTCCAGGTTCTTTACATTGTTGGGCGTGATCTGATCGAGCGGGCTGTGGCGCTGGCTGGAGACCGTTCCGGAATACGACAGCCAGTTCTGTGGCTCCTTGTCGGCACCGAGGAGACGCTCGAAAGATACCTGGGCGTAGACGGAACCTGCCAGTGCGGCCAGCAACAACGCGATAGGAGGAATCATGGCAGTCCTTTCAATGAAGCGAGATAGGTAACCACGTCGTCCAGTTCCCGGGAGCTCAGCTTGTCTCGGAAGGATGGCATGGGCGAGCCGTCCATAAAACCCGACTCGCGCAGGTTCGACCTTTCGAGCAACCGCAAGCGCTCCTTGGAATCGAGAAGCTGCACGGTGAAAGTGTCGATGTTCAGAATTCTTCCGGTGATGGTCTCGCCGTCCTTAGTGATCGCCCGGTAGTAGCGATTCTGCGAAAGTACTTCCGCATTGGGGTCGAGAATCGACTGCTCCAGCTCGACGCCTCGGCGCAGCGTCCCGATTTCGCTCAAGTCCGGACCCACACGGGAGCCCGTGCCCCTAACGCGATGACAACTCGTGCAGCCGCCCTTGCCTTCGAAGAAGGCTTTGCCGCGCGCGGCGTCACCGCTTGCGGAAGCGCCGCGGCCTGCGGTTGCCATGGAGCGCAGATAGGCCACGATGGTCCCCGCCTCAAAGTCCGAAAGGTTATGCGGAGGCATAGCGGTGCCGGAGATGCCGTTCTGAATGATCTTGACCAGCCCGTCCTCGGAAGTGGCGCGCACGAATCTGCCATGCCCCAGGTCCACGCCGGGCGCCTGGTCGCCTTCCGGGCCGTGACAGGCGACACAGTTGGCGCGGAACCGCCGGCCCCCGTCTTCGATTTCGCTGGGCGTATAACCGTGCTGTGCGAGGAGCGCAACCGCCGCGCACGTCATTGAGAACAGAATGTGGAACGCCCGCATTTTTCCGTGCCCCTTTCAGGAGTTTCTCATCTTACTCCCGCGGCTGGACGGTTTCAAGGACGGGCACGAACCCATATCGCGTGTACCAGTTAGCCCCCTTCACCGTTCACTATAGGATCTTGACACAGACTCGGATGTACTCTTGCACGGCGCCAAGGACTTCATATTTCACCCGGAAGGCTTGGAAAAGACCGACCTCGAAACCGCAGCGCGGGTCATTCGTCTCGGGAATTCTCCCGTACACGTTGAATGCACCCTCAAGCTCCGTGGCGCGCCATCTCTCGGGCAGCCCTGTAAAGGTGTCAAATCCCACGAAGCGCGAACCGGGATGAGCGATGTTATTGAGCCAGACGAATAAGGACTCTCCACGAAAAACGCCGAATTCCGAATAGTCGATCGGCTCAGAGTCCAAACGCTCTTTCTTAGTGACGGACTGATACATCCAGACCCGATCCGTTCGCTTTCCACCGGCAGGCCGCTCGACAGGATGCATCCAGCGCCAGTGCGCGAAGCGAAACCAAGAGGCAATGGCCATGAGGCCAATGGCGGGACGTTCCAGATTCAGGCGACCGATTGTGGTGCCGGCAAACGAGGAGACCGCGGGACGGAACATTTGCGGAATCTGAAAGATACGATTAAGGGATATCCTCCGCCGCGCAGGGTCGTATTCGACTTGGACCGAAGCGGGACGGGAGATATTCGAAATATTGCTACTTCCTTTCGTTCGCAGCATGCCAAGTGAATATCCATTTTGCCCGCGACTTGGCCGGCGTTTCCACTATTCCGGGATTGGCATTTGGACTTCCCGGTACAAGGAGTATACCCTCGTCTGTCTTTTTTGAAGCCGTTGACAGCAGGGTTGTTCTCTCTTAAATTGCCAGTACGGCCAGTACATTGTGAAAACCGCAATTTGCTATTTGTGCGCTTATGACGGTACTCGATGTTGCGATTTAGTGAAATGCGCAAATTGAATACTAATGGGGTCTGCGTCGAT
>JBGPHB010000750.1:0-3477 GCA_041484155.1 Bryobacteraceae bacterium | reverse complement strand
TATCTGGCTTCGCGCTTTATCGAGAGCCACTGGTCCTTGAAGACGATGCACCGCGAGATCATGCTCTCGGCTGTCTATCGGCTATCGAGCGTGGCATCGGACGGGCAGAAGGCCGTCGACGGCGACAATCGCTTGCTCGCGCGGGCCCATCGCCGCCGCCTGGATGCCGAAGCCCTGCGCGACACGCTGTTGTTCGTCGCTGGACGGCTGGACCAGACCGTGGGCGGCGCGCCTGTCTGGCTCACCGAAAATTACGCGACGCAGAAGGGTCCCGACGGAGATGCGGATAAGTACAGCCAGCCTGCCGAATGGATCACCGGACTCCGCAGCCGCCGCACGCTGTACGGCTACGTCGCACGGCGCAGACCGGATCAGACGATGGCGCTCTTTGATTTTCCGAGCCCTTCGTCGACTGCCGACCGCCGGTTCACGACGTCCACGCCGCTGCAGCGGCTGTTCTTCCTGAACAGCGATTTCATCGCGCGCCAAGCGGAAAGCCTAACGAAGATGGTCTTGCGCGAGTCCGGCGAAGAAGCGCGGATTCGCCGAGTTTACAAAGTCTTGTTTGGCCGCGATCCGCTTCCAAAGGAACTCGCGCTCGGGCGGGAGTTTCTCCGGCGAAAAGCGAACACATGGCCGGAGTACACGCAGGTGCTGCTGGCTTCCAACGAATTCCTGTACGTCAAGTGAGGTGATCGATGACTCGCCGTCAACTACTCCGCAACATGGGCAATGGTTTTGGTTCGCTGGCGCTCGCGCAGGTGGCGGGCAGCGCCGCTCCGACGGCGAATCCGCTCGCGCCCCGGCCCACCCATTTCCCCGCGAAGGCCAAGCGCGTAGTCTACCTCTATCTGAACGGCGGCCCGTCGCAGGTGGATACGTTCGACCCCAAACCGGTGCTTTCAAAGTTCGACTCGAAGGGTGTGCCGGACAGCCTGAAGCTCGACCATGCCAAAGGCGTATTGCTGGGCTCGCCGTTCGAGTTCCGCAAACACGGCCAGAGCGGCATCGAAGTGAGCGAGTTGTTCCCCGAGCTGGCCAAGGTCATTGACGAATGCTGCGTGATCCGCTCCATGCACTGCGACAATCCAGGTCACGAAACGGCGCTGATGCAGACCAACACGGGCCGGTTGATTACCGGGCATCCGTCGATGGGTTCCTGGCTCACGTACGGCCTAGGCACCGAGAACCAGAATCTGCCGGGCTTCGTCGTCCTGTGCCCGGGATTGCCGGTGATGGGGAACCAGCTTTGGTCGGCAGCGTACCTGCCTTCGGTTTATCAGGGGGTACATGTCCGCAACCGCGAGGAGGAGGACCCCGCGCGTCTCATTCACTACGTGCGCAATACGCGAATGTCTTTCGAGGATCAGCGCCGGCAACTCGATCTGCTGGGCAAACTTAATCAATATGAGATGGAGCGCGATGGTCAGGACTCCGAACTCGATGCCGGCATCCAAAACATGGAACTTGCCTTCCGTCTGCAGACCGAGGCGCTCGACGCGTTTGACATCCGTAAGGAGAGCGTATCCACTCGCGAGCGCTACGGCGAAGGCTTCTTCGCGAGTGGATGTCTGATCGCCCGCCGGCTGCTAGAGCGCGGCGTGCGCATGGTGCAAGTCTACTTCGGCAACCGCAATCCGTGGGACAGCCACTCCGACATCTTCGACCACCGCAAGCTGTCGCACCTCTCCGACCGACCCATGGCGTCGCTGATTCGCGATCTGAAAACGAGCGGTCTGCTGGAGGAAACCGTCGTCATGATCGGTGGCGAGTTCGGCCGCACGCCGTCCCGCGACGGAGATTCCCGCCTCGAATACTGCGGCCGGGGCCACAACCATCTGGGCTTCTCCATGGTGATGGCGGGAGGCGGCTTCAAAAAAGGTCTGGCCTACGGAGCTACCGACGACCTCGGCTGGAAAGCCGTGGAGAACCCCGTCCATATTCACGACCTCCATGCCACGGTGCTCCACCAACTCGGCCTCGATCACACCAAGCTGACGTTCCTCCACAGCGGCCGCAACTTCCGCCTGACCGACGTGGGCGGCAAGATCGTGCGCGACATTCTCGCCTGATGAGCCTCGCTCCAGGTCTGGCTGCGGAAACTGCGGCGGGTCGCCCAGACCCTTCCGCCAAAAGCTAAAGCTAAAAGAAAATCCTCAGCCCGAACTCTATCTGTCTCGGAGCGTTCGCCTGGCTGGTGACCACGCCAAACCCAGCCGGATTGTCGATACTCAGACCTGGATTGGCTGGCTGGAAGTGGTTCAGAACGTTCACGAATTGGAAGCTTAACGTGGCGCCTATGCCCTCCCGGAACCGGATGTCTTTCATGACGGCCATATCGAGGTTCCAGGTTGGGAAACCACGGAGAGGGCCGGCGCCGCCAGCCAGCGAGTCTACTCCCAAAATCAATCGCCGGAAATTGGAGTAAACCGCACTCGGGTTGGCAAACATGTTAATTCCCGAGCCTCCACTGGACGCGTTCCCGTTCTGGCCCGCCACACCTGTGGCAACAACATTGTAATGAGCGGCGTTTCCGCCCGTGTATGGCGCCAGAGGCACCGCGTTTTCACCGGCGCCAAGGTAGGCGCAGTTCGCTTCGCCGAAGGCCTGGCAGCCAGTGGCGCCCACGCCTAACGGGGCCCCGCTCTGAGCCGTGAACAGCGGAGCGAATCCCCAACCGCCAAGCACGTTGCCCAACAGTCCATGCTGAGATTTGAAGAGCGGGGGCCGATAATACATACTCAGATTGTAGATCCAGTTGATATCGTACGCCTGACGCCCGTACATGGACCCGACGTTAAACATGTCCACAGGGGTGCCTCCACCACCTGTCCCCAGGGCGTGGCCAAAGGTGAGATTCGACGTGGCCGTCACGCTATGCCAGTCGTTTATCTTCATCGTGAGGAATACCCCGTTGAAGTTCCCATGGCCGAGACTGGCGGCCTGGGGGAGCGCCAGAAGCTGGATTGGATTCGAGCTAGGCATCGTACGGCCCAGAGTCCACCCCGGCGCGGCGTTCAGAGCGGCCCACATATCATAAACGTGAGTGGTCACAATATTGGTGCGCTGTTTTGAAGCCACCGCAGCCGTGCAATTGGCAAACCCGACACAATAGGCCGAACCCGTGCCGCCCATTGCCGCCTCGAAGAATGGCTGCGCCTGAACCGCGTCAGCGGCCTGGCCCGAGCTGGTTGCCAGGTAAAGATTTGCGAACGCTTGAGAGAAGCTCTGGCCATTCAGCGTCGTCATGTGAGGCACCGAGTCTAAGCTTAACGTCAGCTGCTCATTCCGAAACGTCATTCCGATATACCCGATCTCAATCTTCGCCTTCGATGAAATCTCCCGCTGGATGGTGAAGTCGACCTGGTCGAGCTGCATGGGCTTCAGGCTTGGATCCAACGACCAGCCGGTGGCCGCGGATGCATTGCCGCCCACGCCTGGAAGGTAGGGCTGCGGCAAACTCTGCGAGACACCCGG
>JBGPHB010000749.1:0-3478 GCA_041484155.1 Bryobacteraceae bacterium | reverse complement strand
GCTGACCGCGAGCCGCGCCTCCCGGATCAGCATGAGGCTGCCATAGAACAGAAAACAGGCGCCTAACAGGCCGAGCGCCACCGGGAGCCAGGCCTGCTCGGACTGGAAGATCGCCGTTACCCCAATCGCCACGCTGCTGGCCACGAAAGCGCCCGAAGCGAGATAAAAGACCGTTAAGGTGCGTTGCAGTAAATCGGCGCGGGAGCTGAGCTTTCCCAATTGCTCGATCAGCATCGCCTTGCGCTCCTCGGCCATCTCGATCGTCGAGCCGGAGTGCATAAGCTGATCGATCTTTTCGGCGATCCCTCGTACCCGGTCCACCACGCGGCCAAGCCGGTTGGATGTGGACAAGATGAACGTTCCGGTGGCGGAAATAAGCAGCGCCGGCGTGATCATCGACGACAGAATGGTTAACGCCGAAGGGAGCGACTGGAGCGGTATTTCGAGCGCCAAGGTAGTGCCAGTCCAAATTGTAGCGCTTCTGGCGGTTCGCTAAAGATGAAAGTTGAAGGTGAGGCTGGCGATGGCCCGAATGGGCTTGTCTGTCAACGTAATCGGGTTAAATTTCCACTTCTTCACGGCGCTGACCGTGGCGCCGGTCAGCAGAGCGTTACCGTTCAGTATGTTAACCTTTTCGACATTGCCGGCGGTATCGATGATGACGTCGACTGAGACCTGCCCGGTTATCCGGACTTGCCGCGCCATCGCCGGATATTCCGGGTCGACCCTGCGTGTGACGGCGCCCCTGGCTAGAGTCTCCGGAACACGAACCAGGGCCTCATCCGCTGGAACGAATGGAGCGTATCCAAAGAGGAAGATCGCCAGGATCGCGACGCACCGGTATCTTCCAGGGAAGGTTTTCATGGAGCCAGGATTTATATCGTCTATCTCTACTACTTTCTTTAGTTTTACTATTTAGCTTTCCCGTGATCATGCCGATATTAGGAAAGCCCGTCTAATCGTATGAGACTGCGCCTTTTTACGCTCACGACGTTGACGCAGAAGCTCTGTGTCTACATTGGAACCGCGGCGGGAGCAGTACTACTGCTCACCGTTTTGTTCAATTACCAGACCCGCCGCGCCGCCGTGGAGCAAGAAGCCAACTCAGCCGCGCTCGATCACATCCAGAACACAGCGCAGATGATCGACACCTACCTAGACCGGGTATCCATGCTGCCCAGGAGCATCGTGGCGCGCCAGGAGTCGCTCGGCTCCCAGCGGGACGCCGGGACTTTACCGTTTCTGACGCACTTACTCGATAGCATTCCGCCGGAGGAGGCCTACGGTGTCTATTCGGCGTTCGAGGCCGGAAAACCCGGCGAGCCGCTGTCCATGCCGTGGGTCGACCGCAAGAGTTTTCCCAATCCCGTCCAGGTGAAGTACGATTTTCACGGCGCGGAATGGTACACCGGGGCCAAGGAGAAGGGCAGCCTATTCATCTCCGAGCCTTACTTCGACCGCGGTGGCTCCAACATCACTATGGTCAGCGTCACCAAGCCGTTCTTCGACCCGAATGGCAAGTTCCTCGGAGTGGCGGGCGCGGATATCTCGCTCGAGCTGATCCGGGCGTTTGTCGGATACCTGCACCTGCGGAGTGGCGTCGCCGACAACTCTGACGGCGATTACTCCTTCCTGATCAGCAAGAAAGACCGCATCATCGCCCACCCCGACGAAAAGCTGATGCCTGGCGAAAACTCCCTCGGCGCCGACATCGCCGGGCTGCCCGATGGCAAGTTGGTGGCGAGTCTTCCCACCGGTTTCGCCTCCTTCCACGACGGCAAGCAGATCCGGCGACTGTACTGGGCCACGGCTCCACTGAGCGGTTGGAAGGTCGTGCTGAACGTGCCGCAGGATATCATCCTGGCGCCGGCGCGGGCTCTGGGAAAGCGTACGGCAATCGGCGCGGCGGTAGCGCTCTGCATCATGCTCGGACTCCTGGCGATGGTGGCGCGCCGAGTGACGGAGCCTGTGCGGCGGATCACGGCGGCGGCCGAGGGCGTGGAAGCGGAAAACTACGCCGCTACCGAAGCGCTTACCCCAGTGGCCGATCGCAAGGACGAATTGGGCAAGCAGGCCCGTGCCTTTCAGCGCATGGTCCGGGAAGTCGCTGCGCGCGAGCTGCGTCTCAAACAAGCTGAAGAAAATCTGCGGCGGAGCGAGCGGCACTTTCGCGCCCTGATCGAAAAGGGCCAGGACGTCATCGCGGTGTTGGACGCCAGTGGCATTATCCGGTATCAGAGCCCTTCGGTCGAGCGCGTGCTCGGATACCCGCCCGCCAGCATGATCGGCAAGCCCGTGATCGATTTCGTTCACTCTGAAAACGACATGGCCGTCAAGGACGCCATTTCAAGAGCCACCGCCACCCCGGACGGAACCGCGCAGGTCGAGTATCGCGTTCGCTCCAAGGACGGGTCTTGGAAGTACCTGGAATCGACCATCACCAACGCTTTAGGTGACCCCGCCATGGAAGGCATTCTGATCAACTCACGCGACGTAACGGAGCGGAAACAGGCCGAGCAGATGCAGAAGGACAAGCAGGCCGCCGACGCCGCCAACCAGGCCAAGAGCTCGTTCCTGGCCAACATGAGCCACGAGCTGCGCACTCCTCTCAACGCGATTCTCGGCTACAGCGAGATGCTCCAGGAAGAGGCGCACGACCGCGGGCAGGACGATTTCCTTCCGGATCTGGAAAAGATCCACGCCGCCGGCACGCATCTGCTCGAGTTGATCAACGCCGTGCTCGATATCTCGAAGATTGAAGCCGGAAAGATGGAGCTGTATCTCGAGACATTCAGCGTCGCCAAGATCGTGCAGGACGTCGCCGCCATCATCCAGCCGCTTACGCAGAAGAACGGCAACAAGCTGGTCACAGAAGTCGCCGACGACGCGGGAATGATCCATGCGGACCTGACCAAGATCCGTCAGAGCCTCTTCAACCTCCTGAGCAACGCCTCCAAGTTCACTCACAACGGCGAGATCCGGATGAAGGTCTACCGCGAAAACGAGTGGATCCTGTTCCAGGTGTCCGACTCCGGGATCGGGATGACCCGGGACCAGATGGACAAGCTCTTCGAAGCGTTCACTCAGGCGGACGCCTCCACCACGCGCAAGTTCGGCGGAACGGGCCTCGGTCTGGCGATCAGCCGCCGTTTCTGCCGCATGATGGGCGGGGATATCACGGTGGATAGCGTAGTCGGAAAGGGCTCCACCTTCACGATGCAACTGCCGGCGCGGGTGGCCGATCCCAAGGAGCAGGTGAAACAACTGGCGGTGGCGGTAGCCGATGCGAACGCCGGCTCGGTGCTGGTGATCGACGACGACTCGACGGTGCGCGAGCTGATGGAGCGGTTCCTGGTCAAGGAAGGGTTCTCCGTGGTCACCGCCGCGAACGGGGTGGAAGGGCTGCGGCGGGCGCGAGAGGTCCGGCCGGCCGCGATCACGCTGGACGTCATGATGCCGGATCTCGACGGCTGGACCG
>JBGPHB010000748.1:0-3478 GCA_041484155.1 Bryobacteraceae bacterium | reverse complement strand
GGTCCGGCACCGCCCAACGAAAGGACCCTGGTCCGCAAATTACGGCGGATGGTGAAGGAATTCGGACAGTTAGGACTGGATGTGCGCGCCCTGTTGGAGCAACAACTTGCAAACCCGGCGTAGGAGATTTTCGGGGGTGTCCGCGCCACGCACACCTCCAGTACGGTCGCATACTTTAAGTCAACGCATATGAGGGCTACGCCCCCGCCACCCATTCTTTATCGTTCACCGACGGCTCGACTCGGGGAGCTTGGTTGCGCTCGTGCCGGAATATCGACAGCGCCTGATAAACCTGCCGGCGGGCTCGGTTGATGCCACCGATCGGGCGGTGCTCCGGCAAGCTGTGCCAGGGGTTGAACGATAGGTTGTCTCCGAACTCGCGCCGTTCCGGCGTGTCGAAGGCCTGTGACCGGATCGTGATTGTGGCGACCTTACGAAACGGCGAGAGCGCTTCATCCCAGCTCACGCCCGGATCCTCGATCGGCATCTTGTACGGATCGGCCTGGAACTGCACCGCGAAGTCGAAGACCGCGTCACCGGAGCGCAGTTGTTTCACCATCGCTTCCCTCAAGTAGTTCTCCGAGGGGTCCTTGGGGACCGGCGTTTCGCCGGCGTCGCGAGGGGTCAGCGAGTATTTCACCGCCCTGTTCCCGAGCAGGTACGGAGCCACGCTGAAATAGCGGATGCCCAGCGGGTTGCCGTATCGCCGCAACGAGCTCTTGAGGTTCCTCAATACTCGCAGATGTGTCAGAAAGTACCACGCCAGCTTCAGAAAGCCGCCCGTGAGCGCGCTCACGAGACCGTCGAACTCGGCCACGTCTTTCGTCACAAACCGGCTGTCGCTGATGAGAATGAAGTCCTGCGTGGTCTCATGGGTTTCGTTTTGCAGCAGCTTTTCGCCATCCACTCCCATGAGCTTGATCGCGACACCGCGAATGTCAGGCTTCGAATCGGAGTCCACTTTGGCGCTCTGGTTTGAAAAGCGCAGCCACGCCGGAAATGTGCGGCCTTGCGAGAACACTCCGACGCTCAATTCCGTTGGAAGATTCGGCGCGATTGAAAACTCGGCGCGAACACAGCCGTGAAGTTTAGGGTGAGCGTCGCGAAGGGTTCGTGTCTTTACGTATTCGCGCTCCATTTTTCCGCGCAACTGGCGGATGAGACTGTCGATGTGCCGCTGCTCGTCCGCAGGCGGATACTCGGTAGCTAACTTCAGTTCCATGGTGTCACGTAGGATCAACGATGCCCAGCCCGATCATGCGCAGGCAGGTCATGCTGGGGATGAAGAAATAGTCGCCGCCGCGGGTCTCAACCAGCGTCGGCATGCGGTTGCAAAAATAAGGCGGCTTGCCGTTGGCGGCGTCGCCTTCGACCACCATGCGCCCCTGAGCACGACAGTTTTCATTGGCGCCGTGATTGCCGAGCAGCGGGTCCCGATCGTTGGCCAGCCGGAAATCGTTGCCGTAATTAATCCACTGCTGCTGCACGAACTCGAACTGGCGGCTAAGGTCGGCGTTCATGAGCAGGATGATGACTCCGTGATCGCCGTCATCTCTGGTGGGATCCTCTACGCGCCCGTATGGCAGACCCCGCCGAAGCATGCGGCGCCGGTTGCTGAGCGCGCCAGGTGCGTCGTTGAAAGCGCCCTTATTGCCAAACAAGAGAGCACTACGCGGGTTCGTTCGACGCGTGTGCGCGCCGAATGGACACCTGGCCCCCTCCGGATCGCCGGTGTAGTCAAAGGCCACTAACTGCAGTTGTAACTCGGCATAGCGGGCCTTGTCCTGGGGTGAGGCGCCCTGGCTCCTCGCCTTCGCCTGCGCCTCTGTGAGTTTCTTGATGAACTGATTCGCGCTCTCCTCGGTGTCAAACGAGACCAGAGGAGCGCCGTTGCGCCAGCGCCCGGTAAACTTCGCCGCCAAAGCCTCCGGACCGCCGGGGAATCTGGCGCCTTCGGCTTCCAGGTACGAATGAAACGACCCCACGTTCTGGTGTAGTTTTCGATACACCATGTAGGTCCCATTTCGCGAAAACAAGGGTGGGCCGGGGGCCTCGGGATATGCGTAAGACTCGTCCGGGTGGCCTAGAATGAACTCGCCGGCTTCAAGCGGCGCCCAGCCCTCCGGTTTGGTCGGATTGCCGCCGGTCGGTTTGCCCGCGCCGATCGCGTCGGTCAAATCTCCGCTGCAGCCTTTGACACATGTGTCGCTAATCCCGTCGCGATAGCCGAAGTGTTCCGTCCCTCCGGGAAGCGCGGCCGCCGACTGGTAGTCGCTTTGGGGGCCGCGATGCCCCACGAGCTGCATGACTTTGTGGTCTTGCGCAATCTGCTGAATCTCCCGATAACGGCGCTCCAGGCTGTCCTCCTCCTTGCCGTTGATCGAAATCATGATGTGTACATGTTGCAGCTTGTCCGCATCGTTCCAAACCGGATCCCAGTGTTCGTAGTGGTTCGGGCCGGTGTCGCCAATGATGTCGCGGCGCGCCTTCATCCCCATCGAGAACTCATCGGGAAATCCATGCAGCGTGTCCTCCGGAACGTCGAGGTGCTTGAGTCCTTCGTAGCTAAACGCGATGTTGGTCGTGACCCCAGCGTTGGGACAGGGAACCGATGTGGTCACAAGAGAAGCGATCTTCTTGACGAAAAGGCATCCGGCTTCCGGCGAGGTCACGCGGAAAAATACGAAGCGCGCCGCTGGGAAACCGTAGCGGCCATAGGCCGTGACAGTGTTGCCTTGGATGTCGGCCAAGTCCAGTTGCGTGCTCATCGTCGTTTCTCCAGTCGTTTCTTCGATCCGCTACTCGTCATACCTTATCCAGATGGTAGGCGCCTGCTCTCCACGTCGGGCTGGCCACGTTTGCCGGTTGAGTGCGTTCCACAAACGACCGGAAGGCATCCTGCAACTCTCGCGGGCCCTTGCCCTGATTCTCGAAAGCAAACTTGGAGAATTCCTGCTTCAGATAGAGCCCTTTCAGTTGCTCGGCCAAAGGCTCATCGGTCGGCCCAACGGTCGACCCGTTGAAGAAGAACGTGGTCTCGACTTGGCATTTCTTAACGTAGGCGATAAAACTCGCGGCGTCGTGAACGGTTTCGAATCCGACGCAGTATTGCCAGATAGCCCGGACCTCGGCTTCGATCGTTTTCCACAGGCCATCGAGGTAAGGCTCGAGGTCACCGTAGAAGTCGGAGGAAAACACCAGGTAGTCGGACTTGAGGCGGTCCAGGTAAGCCGGCTTTCCCTGGTAGGGCACGTCCTTCAGCACATAGAATCGGCACAGGTAGGTGTTGGGAACCCGCGCCATCGGGCTGTCCTGGTTGACCTTGACCCGCTGCAACTGATACTGGAGGCAGGCGGTGCAGCTTTGATCGACCATCCCTTCCAGAGGAGTCGGCGGCGCCTCCTGCCGGATTGGACAGAGGATCGTCAGGGCGTAAGCATTTCCGCTTTTGTTCGCCATATTTATTCCTTTTATTCCT
>JBGPHB010000747.1:0-3480 GCA_041484155.1 Bryobacteraceae bacterium | reverse complement strand
TATTCATTAACGCGCCGCTGCACGATACGAATTTCGAGTGGACCGGAGTCGATGACTGCGTGCGGTCCGCACAGCCGGTCTACGCCCGGATCTTTCGCGCACCCGGCGGTCTCGAGGTAGTGCATCCGGATTGCGCGCACGATTTCCCGCCGGATATCCGGACCAAAGCCTATGAATTTCTCGACCGGTCTCTGGCCACCAAGGCAGCAACCAGGCGGCGGTAATCTGGTATGCGCATAAGACTAGCTCCCTGGGTTTACTTCTTCTGCTTCGTATCGACCTTCGGTGTGGCCGATTTCTTCGAAGCGGTGGGGGATTTGGCCGCGCGGTAGCCGCCTTTTTGGGCGTCCGCTTCGCTCATGAACTTGCCGCGCTTGGTCTTGCCGTAGAACTCGCCGTCCTTGTGGTAGACACCCGTGCCCAGATTCACCCACACCAAGCCCTTGGTCCTGGCGTTCGCGATCTCCTGTGCGGAGGGAGCGGGCGTCGCAGTGTCGGCTTTCTTAGGCGGCGCCTGCGCCGCTGCCTTGATCTGGGCCAGAGGAGCGCTGAACGCTGGCAGTGGCAACCACAGCAGGGCGCACAACGTGAGACGGGAAATCGTGTTAAGCCATCCTTTCTTCATTGGTTCCTCCGAACATCGAGTGGTCTTGACCTTACGCGAATTCTCACCGGCTCAGAATTTGAACCTCTAAAGGAGCCAAGCTGACTCGAATCGAGCGCAGGGGTCCAATCCCCGAGCCCCCATCGGCCTCCTGAATCGATACAGAACCGGCCGGCTTGTGTTGCACCGGGCCCGGGCCTTGAAAAGCGGATTTGTTGCTGTATCGCACGCGATACCGATCAGTCGGTTGATTGAGAGTAATGTCGACAATCACATCGAATGTTCGACTGTCCGAGGTGCTGCAGTTCGCCACCACAACGACCTCCTGATCCATCAGAATCCTCGAAAATGCCAGGATTCCCTGGGGGAATGCGGAAACGCCGAAGTGCTGCCCGTCGCCCGAAATCGGCCGGAAATAGAAGCGGCCGTACCGAAGCGCCGGCTCCGCGGCACGCACCTTGGCAAGCTGGCTGATCTGCTCATAGAAGAAGCTTCCTTGCTGGAATCCGGGGCCGCCCCACAAGGCTTCGCGGACAGCCGCATCGCTGCCGTTACCGTGAAGACCTTGCTCGGTCCCATAATACAGGCAAGGAATTCCCGGAAGACTATAAAGACACCCCAGCCCGAGCGTCACCTGATCGTCAAATTGGCCCCCGTTGCCCGGCTGGGCAAAGCGGATCCTTTCCTTGACGTCATGATTATCCAAAAACGTCACGAAAAAGCGGGTAGCATCTCCGTGTGAGCTGAGTACGCCGGCTTCGATGCGCTTCCGGAGCTGATACATGCCCACCAGGTCGGAAGGCGCCGAAAAGCCTTTGACCACGGGCTTCAATTTGAAAAACAGCGGATAATCGAGAGCGGCGTCCACGCCCACCATGTCGGTCTCGCCGGTAGTGGTGCGGCCGATAAAGCGGGCGATCTCCTCCTCTGCATCGCCCACAAACACCTCGCCGAAAGTGAAGAAGTTCTTCTTTCCGATGCTCAATGCGAATTCGCGTACCGAGTTTCCGAATAGCAGGGGGAATGCTCCCTTCAGATATCGCAAGGTGTCTATACGGAATCCATCGATGTCGAACCTGGCGATCACATACTGGTAGGACCGAATCAGGAACTGCTGTAGTTGCACAAGGTCCGTTCGGAGTTGCTTCAGCGAGGCGAAATCGCCGACCGTATCGTCGCCGCCCGGAAGCCCCTGCCGGCGGAAAAAGGAATTGTCGTGCAGCTCGCTGGGCCAGACCAGGACATTCGCCGGTGGACTGGGGATGGTGGCGATGTCGGGCCAATCCGGACGCGCATTCCCGCTCGCGTCGCGCCACTCAATAGCCCGCGCGGATGGCCGGAAGCCCGCTTCGGCGCCTTGGGACTGTTGGCAGTTAGCTTCTCCCGGATCGCACACGTAGCCGAACACGTTCCCGGTGTGGTTCAAAACGATATCCAGGATTACGTACAAGCCCAGTTTGTGCGCTGCATCCACCAGAGATCGCAATTCGTCATCGGCGTGCTGGGAATCTTTCGCGAACCTCGGATCGGCGCGCAGGAAATGGTGAATGCCGTAGCCGTGGTAGGTGCCCTCCTCGAAAGGCACGTTCTCGAGGACGGGACTGAGCCAAACGGCGCCGGCCCCGAGCCCCTTGATATATGGCAACTGGTCTTGGATCCCGGCGAAGTTGCCGCCTTGAAACCCAAAGAAATCGGGCGAGTCGAACGGCGGGTGGCGAGGCGCCGCCGCGGAGTTGTTGAACCGATCGACCATCAGGAAATAAATCCATTCATCGCGCCAGTCGACGGGAGACGGGAACGCTTTGGGCGTGCCGCCTGTATCCTTGACCTGGGTGAAGATGGATTGAACTTCGGCTGAGAAGAGTGAGTCCGGCATACTGTTCCTCTATATTGAAATCATAGCGCAGCAGTTGATATCCACCAGCTTACACTGATAGACTCAGGATGCGAAATCTCTATGCCCAATCTAATAGCCAGAAGAACACTGCTGCGCGGCGCAGGCGTCGTCCTCTCACTACCTTGGCTTGAATCGTTGGCGCATGCCGCTCCCACGTCCGATGCGCTGAAGCTATCCGAACCGCCGCTGCGTATGGCCTTCATGTTCATGCCGAACGGCGTCCGGCCTGAAAACTGGACTCCCGCCGGCGACGGGGAAGATTATGAGATTACGCCCCATCTCAAGCCGCTGGAGAAACTCAAGAACGATTTTATCCTGCTGGAGAACCTCTGGAACAGGAAATCGGTAGGGCGTAACGGGCACTGGCCCAAAGTGCCGGTTTGGCTTTCCGGCGGCTACGTCCAGCGCACCACGGCGGACGACCTGGATACCGGCGCCGTCTCGGTGGATCAGTTGGCCGGACAGCGCATCGGCGCGCTGACGCCGCTGCCGACCATCGAGTTGGGAATCGACACGCCGCGCAGCGGCATCGACGTCGCCGGAGGCGGATTCGCCCGCATGTACGGCTCATTCATCTCCTGGAGAGACCGGCACACGCCCGTACCGAAGGAGATCGTTCCCCAACTGGCCTTCGACAGGCTGTTCCGAAATAACCGTGCTCCGGTGGTCTCGAGCGTGAATCCAAAAGATCCCGCGCTGTTGTCCGCATTGCAGCGCGACGATACCAGCATCCTCGACCTGGTCCTCGACGGCGCTAAAACTCTGCGGCGGAACGGGAGCGCGGCGGATCGCGTGCGCCTGGACGAATACTTCGAATCCGTGCGTTCAGTGGAACAGCGTCTCGAAGCGACATTGCGCCCGCAAAAGCGCTGGATCAATCAGGGCAAGTTTCCTCTCGACCGGCCGGCCGCGGGGACTCCGGAAACACACCAGGAGCATGTGCGGCTGATGCTGGATATCTTCATTCTGGCGTTTTGGT
>JBGPHB010000746.1:0-3483 GCA_041484155.1 Bryobacteraceae bacterium | reverse complement strand
GCTGGTAAACGTCCACGGAGAACTCATCGGGATCAATACCGCGATCATCTCGGGGGCTGGAGGCAACCAGGGTGTCGGCTTCGCAGTTCCCATCAACATGGCGCGTGCGGTGATGGAGCAGATTCTGAAACACGGCAAGGTCGTCCGCGGCTCGTTGGGTGTCATGATCCAGCCGGTCACTCCGCCAATGGCCGCGGCTTTCGGCTTGTCTGGCCAGCCGCGCGGCGCGCTGGTAGCGGACGTGACGGCCAACAGCGCGGCTGCCAAGAGCGGAATTCAGAAGGGCGATATCATCCTCGAGTTGAACGGCGCAGTGGTTACCGACAGCCGCGACCTGAGCTTAAGGATATCGACGATGGCGCCTGGTACAGCCGTCAAGCTGAAGGTCCTTCGTGACGGGCGTGAGCAAGAAGTGTCCGTAACACTCGGGGAACTGGCTACTAAGGCGGAAGGCTCAGCGCAGCCTGGAGGAGCCAGCGGTGGAGGGCGCTTCGGGTTATCCGTGGATCAGCTCACGCCGCAGATCGCCCGACAATTGAATTTGCCGCCTCAGACTCCGGGTGTGATCATCACCGATGTTCAGCCGGGCAGCCCAGCCGAAGAGGCTGGCTTGCGGCGGGGCGATGTCGTCCAGGAAGTAAATCGAGCATCGGTCGACAGCGTCGAGCGATTCACGGAGCTGATGGCCAAGTCTGCAAGTCGCCCCGCAGTGCTGGGAATCAATCGGGTCGGCGGACATATTTTCATCGTGGTTGAGCCCAGATAGACTGCGCGATTGCAATGCACTGGCATCGATATCGGAGTCTGGCGGCTCTACTCTGTCTCTGCATCATTCCGTTGTCTTCCTGTTTTGTCCGCAGACGAACCGTTAGAGCTCCAGGGAATCGCCCCAGTGCTCCGCTGTTGAGCGCGACCAAGAATGAGTTGATCGAACGAGTCCATCGCATCGCCGACCCGCTCCAGTCCTTCAGCATGGAGATGGATATGTCGCCATCGGTGGGCAGCCTGTATGTAGGCGAGGTCAAGGATTATGCAACCCTGGACGGGTACGTTCTGTTCCGGAAGCCGGATGGTATTCGCGTTCTCGGGTTGGCCCCGGTGATCGGCAGCACGGTCTTTGACATGGTCTCTCTGGGGGAGATCTTCCGGATCCATATCCCGAGTAAGAACCGGTTCATCGAGGGGAGAAACGATTCGGCCCCCACATCAAAGAAGCAATTGGAGAATCTGCGGCCGGTCGCATTCCTGACCTCCTTGATAATTCAGCCGCCGGACGCGATGGGGGATATCACCCTCCTGGAGGAAGACATGAGCGAGCGCGACGCCTTTTATATTCTGCTGATCATTCGGCGCGACGCGGACCAGCCCTGGCTCGTCCGTACGCTTCATTTCGACCGCCGTAATCTGGACATCATACGGCAGAAGACTTTCGACTCCTCGGGTATGGTTCTCAGCGATACCAGATATTCGGGCTGGAAAATCTACGGCGGAATTCGTTTTCCGTCGGAGGTTTACATCCAGCGACCGCAGGATCACTACGAAGTCATGTTGAACGTGCGCAATATGAAGATCAACACGGCAGACCTCACCGCCGAGAAGTTCATTCTCAATCAACCGCCGGGCACCGAGTTGCAACAATTACGTTAGTTAGGGTCTCAAACACTAATGACCGGACGCACCGGTGGCTTTTCGTCGAACCGGACGCGTAGTCCGAAGTACTCCCGTTCTGGCGGCGGCACGAGCCTGGTCGGGCGCGTGCACGAGCTTCACGGTGCTGGCCTGCGGACCCTGCTCGCCGGGCTCTTCGACGAAATGGACCTCGCTTCCGAGCCGAAGATGCTCGAAGCGTCCATCGAGCACACTGTTGCGGTGAAAGTAGAGATCCTGCCCATCCGGTGTTTCGAGGAAACCGTAGTCCGCCTCCGGGAACAGTTTGGTCACTTTGGCTACAATCCTGGGCTCGTGGTGTTTTGTCAGGCCCCGCATACGGCGCACGTAATCCTGCAGACGCCGGCGCATCTCGCCGAAGGCGTCATGGACTGCGCGAACCGCATCCCGGTGGGAGCGCTCCAGATCCGTCTGCTTCGATTTTCGCGGCCCCTTCAGGTCCTGAAGCGTTCCGTGCAAGCTGGGGTGACGTTCAACCAGCAACTCCTCATTCGGAACGCCGAGATCGATACGGACGTTATACAGGTTGTTCTGTTGCCGCTTCGGGCCTTGGATCATGACGCGGCAGCTCATGATCCGGTCGAAGAAACGCTCGAGGCGGGCGGTTTCCTTCAATACCGCCTCTTCCAGCCTTGGCTCCGGCTTCATGTTTCGATAGGTAATCTGTGGCGGCAAGGTCATAATGTGTCTTCTATCTCGCTTCTTCTGGTTCTCTGACGATCAGGACTGAGCACGAAACATTCCATGCGACCTTGAACGACACGCTGCCTAGCATGCTGTGTTTCAGATCCTGGGCTCCGGTGGCGCCAATGACGACCAGATCGTATTGTCCACGTTCGGCCTCGCTCAGGATTTCATCCGCTGGATTACCCTGATCCATGCGAGTGCTCAAGGAAAGGTGGCGATTGTGAAAAAGTTTTCGAGCCTGTTCGATCACGGCGTCTCCCTCCCGGACCAACTCCTTTTCCATGACTCCCTCTTCGCTCGTGTCCTTGTCTTCCTCCGAGTATGTCGCCCAATCCTCCTCCAGGCCCAAGTGAAGCCAGGGCGTTTCCGCCACGTGCATCAGGCATATCTCGGCCGAACCCAAATCGAATAGGGAGTTAAGAGTCTGGACCGCAGCGAGAGAGGCAGCCGAGCCGTCCACCGCGGCGAGAATGCGCAAGCCCCCTTCGCTGGGCAACTCCCTGCCGATCAGGACCGGAACGGAGGAGTGTTCCACGACGCGGCTCGCCACAGGACCCAGGCCAACCTCACCAATCGTGCCGCGGCCCTTGGCCCCGACCACGGCAAGGTCGTAGTCAAGCGCTTTGTTCACAATCACTCGCGATGGAGATCCAATCTCCGCGCGGTAGTTCACGATCCCGGCGCCGGCTACGAGGCTTGCCCCTGCTTTCCCCAGGATCTGGGTGGCTTCACCCAGAATGCGCCGTCTATATCGGTCCCTGCCGGCGCGTCCGGCCTGGTTCCGGCCCGGGGCCTCAGGGGCTACGCACAGTAGGTCCAGGTTACGGTCAATGGGGCTTAGTAGACGCGCTGCGGTATGCAGCGCGGTTGTGGCTTCCGCGGAGCCGTCGATTGCAATGAGGACTTTCACGCCAACCTGGATTGCATGTTGACTGCCATGCTCGCGCCTCAGCGTTAAACAACCCAGTCTGGTCTGCGGGAGCAAAAAGCCGGGACAGTACACTATTTTTCGCCGGCCGTAACTCGACTGATTTCAAGACGCTGGGCCGGCGAAAAATAGTGTACTGTCCCGGCTTTTTGCTGCTAGGTACCGGCCATCCACGTGCTTCATTCTTCGCGAAACGCATC
>JBGPHB010000745.1:0-3495 GCA_041484155.1 Bryobacteraceae bacterium | reverse complement strand
GTTGGCCGCAGGCGCGTAATCCGCGTTTTGGAACAAGAGCAAGAACAGCACAACGGCGTTCATGAACTCTACCTTTGCTGTCTACTGTAGAGTGGCCAGTCCGGATGGGCAAGCTAAAATTCACTAATACGATTCATTCTGGTTACAGGACTTGGAAGCAGTACTCTTCTTCGCAGCCGAAAGCTTCTTGTGGACGCCGTGCAATGCGGTGGAGACGCGGGATTGAGTGTTCGGTCTGCTTACGTGTATGCCCTACAATTGTTGTCAGGAGCCGTTGATTGAGGAGATCAGTTCCTAGCTCGTCGCTGCGCATCTTCCGGGGGCAGAGTCGTGTCGTCCTGCTCGCCGGATTCGGGGGACTACTGCTGCTGATGGTCTTCGCCGGCGTCGATGGCCTCCAAGTGCTGCGCCGAATGCAGGACCGGAGCGGAACGATCCAGCGCGATTTCCTGGAACGCAGCCGTGTCCTAAACCAGATCCGTTCCGATGTCTATCTTTCCGGCACCTATGCCCGTGACTACCTGCTCGATCCACAACCGTCCACGGCGGAAAGGAATCGCACGGAACTCAATCGCTTGCGTCGGGAGATGGAGGCGATCCTCGCTGGTTACGCAGGCCTGATGAGGGCAGAAGAGCGCGCGCCGCTCGACGGTCTCCGTCGAAGCCTGGACGAATACTGGCGTGTGCTGGATCCGGTGTTTCAGTGGAGCCCAGAACAACGCCGCCGGGGTGGATTTCCGTTTCTGCGCGACGAAGTGTTTCCTCGCAGACTGACGATGCTCGGGCTAGCCGATCAGATCCAGGACGTGAACGAGCGGCAGATGGATGCCGGCAATCTACGCGTAGCTGCGTTGTTCTCCGAGTTTCGCGCCAGACTGGGCATAACTCTCGCCGTCACCCTGGTTTTGGGCGCCCTTCTGGCGATATTCGCCAGCCGGCGAATCCTGGACTTGGAAGGACAAGCCTCATCGCGATATTCCGAGATCCTAGAAGCGCGCGGGCAGTTGAAGAATCTCTCCGCGCGCCTGGTGGAAACTCAGGAGGAAGAACGTCGTGTGCTCTCGCGAGAGCTGCATGACGAAGTGGGCCAGTCCCTCTCGGCGATTCTGGTGGGCCTCAGCAATCTCTCCGCGGCGATTCGCACGAACGCCCGCACGCAAATGGAGAACGAGGTCGCGGCGCTTCGCCGAATCGTCGAAGGAACAGTGAGAATGGTGCGCAACATCACCCTGCTGCTTCGTCCGTCGATGTTGGATGATCTGGGATTGATCCCGGCGCTCGAATGGCAAGCCCGCGAGGTCTCACGACAAACCGGACTACGGGTGGACGTGGCCGCGGGCGGCGTTTCCGACCAATTGCCCGAAGAGTTCAAGACTTGCATCTATCGCGTGGTACAGGAAGCTCTGCACAACGCGACGCGCCATGCCGGGGCCGGCTCCGTTCGTATTGTGGCCCAGCAAGAGCCGCAGCGACTACTGCTCTCGGTCCAGGATGACGGCCGCGGATTTGATGTGGAACGATCACGCGGTTTGGGCCTGCTGGGAATGGAAGAACGCGTCGCGCACCTTGGAGGAACCCTGCAGCTCGTATCCGAGCCGGGCAGAGGCACATTGATTTCGGTGATCTTGCCACTGGTGGCGAGCGAAGCGGAAGAGAGAGTCGCCGCGCCATGAACCCGATTCGCATCCTATTGGCGGACGATCACACCGTGATGCGCAGAGGATTGCGCGCCTTGCTCGAACGCCAGGCCGGATTCGATGTCGTCGGCGAAGCAGCGGACGGCCGCGAGGCTGTTGACACGGCGGCAGCCGTCAGTCCGGATGTAGCCGTGATCGACATTGGGATGCCAAACCTGAACGGGATCGAAGCTGCCCGCCGGATCACGGAGAAGCGGCCGGAGACGGCTGTCGTGATCCTCAGCATGCACGCAGATGAAAGTTATGTATTGAGAGCCTTGAATTCGGGAGCGCGAGGATACCTGCTCAAGGATTCGCCGGAAGACGATCTGATCAACGCGATTCGGGCGGTTCACGACGGTAAGGCATTCTTCAGCCCGGAGATCAGCAGGATGCTTGCCGACGACTACATGCGCCAGATGCGGCAACGCGGCGTGGAAGACAGCTACGAATTGTTGACCCCTCGCGAACGAGAGGTTTTGCAAATGTTAGGCGAGGGGAACTCGAATAAAGAAGTGGCTACGAAACTTAACTTGAGTCTACACACGGTCGAGACACATCGCGGCAACGTGCTCGAAAAGCTGAACCTTCACAGTACCGCTGAGATGATCCTTTACGCCGTGCGCAAAGGGATTGTGTCGTGAACTACGGCGGCTCCGCTTTCCAGTAGTACCAAGCCCGGTGTAGAGTTTGCGCCACTACCTCCTCCTCCAACGGCTTCACAACGACATCGTAACCGCCATGCGCCACCACTTCCCGCCATAGGTACTCATCGCTCACACGCGATGCCAGCAGGAAGCAGCTTCGGGGCGACCTTTCGACGATCTTGGTCAGCACGTCCCGCCAGTCGGATCCTGGAAGATCACGGTCGCATAAAACGATAGCGAACTGCTGAGTCGTGAGCAGCGAGAGGGCTTCGTGCACCGATCGAGCAACTACTAGGTCCCACTCGCCCGTTGCTCGAAGCTTCTTGTAGAACAGCTCGTCCCAAGGCAACGTAGTGACGGCGAGAACTCGCGGAGCATCCGGTCTCTGGGGACGGTGGCTCGGGAACAGCAGGCGACGCCACAAGGGTTCCGCCATAATGCTCCTACCGAAGCGCTCCAATCTGGTACGACAAATTCGCTCTCTGGGTTTGATAGTCGAACTGCGCGCTGGAACCTGCGATCTCAGCGCCGGTCACGTTCAATTGGGCCTGACTCAATTCCACAATGGATCCCAAACCGAGGTCGTAGCGCCGCTGGGCTAAATCGAGCGCAAGTTTCGCCTGATCCAGCAATTGCGCCGTCAATGTCAAACGCTCAAAAGCGGTAGAGGCATTCAGATAGGCGATGCGGACGTCGCGAGCAACCCGGTTGACCACGTCGTTCACATTCTGGGCCGCGGCCTTGGCGCGAAATTCCGCCTCTGTTCGGCGAGCGCGATAGAGATGTCCATTGAGGATCGGAACACTGACGTTCACTCCCACGGCCCCATAGCGGCCGGGCACCTGGATATCCGCGGCGGGCGCAAAACCAGCGGAGGCGGCCACACTAATTGTGGGGCGCATCAGATCCTTTTCAGCCTCCGCGAAACGCTCCGCAGCGTTCCGTTCCAGGCGTAGATTGGCGAGTTCCGGCCGATCCCGCAGCGCCTGGTCGATCAAGGAATCCACGGCGTCCGGCAGAGGATCGGGCATCGATTCCGGAGCCAAGGAGAATCCCCCTTGCCGGTATTGCCCCGGAAGACCGATCGCCGTGGCCAGCTCCGCGTAAGCGGTTTTTACATTGCTCTGGGCGTTGGCCAGTATCAGCCTGGCGTCAGAGAGATTGACGTTGGC
>JBGPHB010000744.1:0-3497 GCA_041484155.1 Bryobacteraceae bacterium | reverse complement strand
TATCCACGGCCGAGACGCCCGCCGGCTTTCCTTATGACAAGTTTGTCGAAAGCGATCTGAACCACGACGGCCACCTCGACCAACGCGAATGGGAGTTCTACCAGACGCGGAACGCGGCGGAGAATAATGTGGCCGCCATTCGCGCCGGCGGCCGGGGCGATGTCACCAAGAGCCACGTGTTGTGGAGATACCGCAAGGCGCTGCCGAACACGGCGTCGCCGCTGCTCTACCAGGGGGTACTGTATCTGCTTCGCGACGGAATCCTCACCAGCCTGAATCCCGAGAGTGGGGAAGTGTACAAACAGGCGCGTCTCAGCGGCGCACTCGGCTACTATTGGGCCTCCCCGGTCGCGGCCGATGGAAGGATCTTCGTGGTGAGCGAAGAAGGCAAGATCGTAGTGCTGCGGGCGGACCCGCAATGGGAGATTCTCACCATCAGCAATCTCGGCGAGGACACCTTCGCCACACCCGTAATTCTCGACGGCCGGATCTACGTGCGCACGCGCGAAGCCCTCTACTGCTTCGCCAAAAAGCCCTAGCGCTGCGCGTAAGGGCGGAGTATGAACACCGCCCATCCCGCCTTCGGTGCGGACGGCAAGCCAAGCCTTGACCATTTCTCGTGTGCGCAATTGCGCCTCCAATCAACACCCGGCGACGAAAAAGCCCCGCCCGTCAGAAGGTGTAAGGAATTCGTTCAGCCCGCTCCATTACTGTTCGCGGTTTCGGCGCAATCAGCCGCTTACCGAACCGCGACCGTAAGGGAGCGGGTTGAGAGGACAAAAGATACAGCTTCTCAGGGCGGGGTTGCCCTGGGGTACGTGCAAGCAGTCCGAAAACCTTTCAAAGAGCGGCACGTACGACCGAAATGAAAGGTTAGGAGACGTGTCACGATACCCGATACAAGCCGGCTCCTGCTGGTCGACGACGACGCCAACCATCTGGACACACTTTCGCGGCGTCTCACAGGCCAGGGCTTTTCGGTCGAGGTCGCTGAGGGAACGGCGGCCTACGAAAAGATCTGCCGCAGCCATTACGACCTGGTGTTGCTGGATCAGGGCATGCCGGAGTCGAGCGGCCTCGATTTGCTCCGGCTGCTCCGCGCTACCTATTCGCCTAGCGAGCTTCCGGTGATCATGGTAGCCGGCGGGGACCAAAGCCAGACGGCTGTGGCGGCGCTGGATCAAGGGGCCAATGACTATGTGGTCAAGCCGGTGGACCTGCCGGTTGTCACGGCCCGGATTCAGGCCCAATTGTCCCGCTCCAGGGCGGACCGCCGGTTAAAGCTGTCCGACCCGCTCACCGGCCTCGGCAATCGGTTGCAGCTATTGGACCGGATCGAGAACGCGATTGCCGCACAGCGTAACGCAGGGCCGGTCCAGTTAGCCGTCCTGCTTCTGGACCTGGATGGTTTTAAGATCGTGAACGACAGTTTCGGTCACACGACCGGCGATCGACTCCTCATCGAAGCGGGCGGGCGCCTTACGAAGATCATCGCCGGCTTAGGCCTTTCGAGTGTGGCTACTGTCGCGCGGTTAGGCGGCGACGAGTTCGTAGTGCTCATCGAGCGCTTGGAAAGCCCCGATCAACTGCAAACAGTGACGGAGGCGATTCTGGCGTGCCTAAGCTGTCCCTTCTCCGTTGACAGCCTTCTGTTCCCGATCAGCGCTAGCATAGGCGTCGCGGTGGGCGCAGGCGGCCAGGTCACGGCTGAGACGCTGCTCCGCGATGCCGATATGGCGATGTACCGCGCCAAGGAACTCGGGAAGAATCGCTGGCAATTGTTCGACCCCAGTCTGCGCGAGCGCGCCCAAGCCCGCATGGCAACCGCAATCGATCTTCGCCAGGCGGTCGAACGTGGTGAGTTGATGGCGGTCTATCAGCCCAAGGTCGATCTGGCAACGAAGGCCATTGTCGGATTCGAGGCCTTGTTGCGCTGGCGCCATCCTCGCCGAGGTCTGTTGGGGCCTTCCGAGTTTATTCCGGTGGCTGAAGAAACCGGCCTGATTGTTTCCATCGGCGAGTGGATCCTTGCGGAGGCATGCCGCCAGTTGAAACGCTGGCAGGCTAAGTTCGGGACCTCTCCGCCGCTCAGCATGAACGTAAACCTGTCGGTCAAACAACTGATGGATCCAAACCTGGTGAACCGGGTGAAAAGTATACTCGCGGAAACCGGCATCGCGCCGGAGACCTTGAAGTTGGAATTGACCGAGAGCTCTCTGATGACCGAAATCGACTCCGCGGAGCGCGTGCTGGCCGACCTCCAAAGCCTGCGGGTGGGTTTGAAGCTCGATGATTTCGGTACCGGGTACTCGTCGCTGAGTTATCTGCGCAGTATGCACTTCGATTCCTTGAAAATCGACCGCTCCTTCGTCAATCGGATCGGGGCGGACCCGGAGGGCGCCGCCCTGGTTGAAACGATCGTCAATCTGGCGCACACGCTCCATATGAACGTGGTTGCGGAGGGCATCGAGAACGAGTATCAATTGGCTGAGCTTAACCGCCTCGGTTGTGAGACCGGCCAGGGGTTCTATTTCTCCAAGCCGCTCGAGGCGGACGTGGCTGAAACGCTGATGGCGGGTGGTCAAAGGTCACCAGCGTCTCCCGCTTGATCTTCTTTGATGCCACAGGTACGCCGCGGCGGCGCCACTTGACAGCAAGGCGGCGCCGGCGAGCCCGGCGAATGCTCCGCTCCATCCCCAAGAGATTGAAACGCTCGCCATGCTGTTGCCCGCAAGAACGCCGCCTAGATAGCCGATTCCGTCAATCAGACCGGACGCGGTCGCACTACCGTGTTTACCGCCAAAATCGAGCGAGATCGCTCCCGCCAGGTAGGAGTAGGGGCCGATCATGAGGAACGCCACCAGTGCGATCAGCCATATCGGGCCGGTCTTCGCGGTGCGGGGATCCATGAACGCCAGAACCAGGAGCGCGCCAGTGGTCAGGAGCAGACCCCAGAAAATGAGCGCCGCGCGTCCATCTCTGCCCATCCGGTCGCTGACTACACCCGCCAGAAGGACCGAAAGTCCTCCGGTCAGCGGAAAGAGCGCGCTCTTTTGCGCCGCGTCGGCGGCGGTGAGGCCGAGAGCCTGGGTGAAGTAGGTTGGGGTCCAGAGATTGAACGTCTCCCGCATGAGCGTCACCCCGAGCGAGAGCAGACAGACCAGCCCGAACGGACGGCTGCGCGCAAACGTTCTCAGTAGCGAACCGAGACTTTGAGGCGCCCTTTCAAACAGGTTCGAAGGATTCACGGGTGGCTCCTCGAAACCCAGACTCCGGGGCGTCTCCTTCAAAAGCAAAACATTCAGCAACAACAATGCGGAAAGTGTCGCCGCCGCCGCGTAGAACAATCCGCGCCAGCCAAATCCGTGGGCGATCAGTACGGACAGGAATTGGCGCGCGGCTGCATCGCCAAAAAGGTAACTCAGACTGATGATTCCCATCACCGTGCCATAGGTTGAAAACGAGAACCACTTGGACGTGATCTTCACCACGCCGGC
>JBGPHB010000743.1:0-3498 GCA_041484155.1 Bryobacteraceae bacterium | reverse complement strand
CGGTTTTGCAGACGACGCTCCCCTACGGTGGCACAGCCAACGCTGCTCCCGCCCGCTCCACTGCCTGCAACATCTGAAGCAGCATTTCCTGTTGCAGCGCGACAAATTCGTCATAGTCCGTAGTGGTCACGTACGCGACGACCTCGACGTCCAGCGAATACGGCCCCACTCCGATGAAACGTACCGGCATCTTGCCCGTTTCCACCTGCTTGTGACCCGCGAGGATCTCCCGAAAAGACGAGAGCACTTGTAACAACTGCTTCGACGTCGTATCTCTGCGCAGATTTAGTGTGGGATGGAACCAGATCTTATCTCGTCCGGAAATATTCTCGAGCGACATCAACGAAAACTGCCCGTTAGGAACGCTGATCACGGTGCGCTCCGGCGTCCGAATCCGCGTCGATCGCAGGCCGATATGCATGACCGTGCCCGTACGGTCCCCAAACCGGCAGACGTCGCCGACCAGAACGGGGCGGTCGCCGATCACCGCGATTCCACCGAACAGATCCTCGATGGTCTTCTGAGCGGCCAGAGCGATCGCAATACCTCCGACGCCGAGTCCAGCGAGGATGGCCGTGATGTTGTAGCCCCACACACTGAGGACGCCCAGAATCACGATCAGGAAGAAGGACAGTTTGAGCGCTTGCCTGCCCAGCGGAAGGACCGAATAGCTTACCGCCTGCACTCGGGGGTCAAGGCGTGAGCGCATGCCTGCCGCGATGTGGTCCACCACGACGGCGCCTGCCCATGCCACTGCGAGAAAGAAGACCAGCCCGAAGGCACGCTCGATGAACGTCCGCGCCAGCGTGGCCGGCGGCGCGAGCTCGATCGCCGCTCGCAACCCCGCCACCACCAGCGCAACCCGCACGGGACCGCGAAACTCCGGCGCGTCCATCAGGCGCCGCAACGCCGTCACAATCCCCCATGACAGGAATCCCGCGACGAACCACAGAGCCACGGCCATCCCCAGGAGAGCGATCCAGCGCCACACCGGCGTATTGAAAATCTCGAAAGTCACGAGCTGTTGTGGCAGCTTCTTTTCGAACGGCGTCTCCCGCACTTGGGACTGGTGCGCTTTCGGGATGAGCGCAACGCTCTCAGCCGAAACGATCCAGACGGGAACGCCGGGCCTCAGCTCCACACGCTCCAGTTGCAGCGCCACAAACTTCCCATCCGCCGGGTAGGTATAGAGTGGGTCGAAGGCTGGCGCGAGGCCGTCTGCCTCGTCTCCCTCCGGATCGCGGCTGAGTGTCGTGATTTCAAACGGCGTGTCATCGAGCAGGTCTTCGAGTTGGCGCGCGAGTTCAGGGCCGTCCTTGGTGCGTGCAGCCGGGGTCATGCGCCGCAAATCCAAGTAGTAGGCCGCTTTCGAATAGTCGTGCGTGTGACAAACTTCCAGAAACTGGATTATGGACTCTTGAGGCGTGCTCCGTCCAAGCGCATCCGTTTGTGCGTGGAGGACACCGGCGAACAGGATGGCGGCCAAGAGTCTGAGCATCTACTACTACTAATAGGATATTCCCGTGGGGCAGGCAGTCCTGCCGGCAAGCCGGCTTTTTTCTCTCCCGTACCGGGACAAGAAAGCCGGCCCGGAGGCCGGCTCGCCGCCATGACTGGCTGCCCCACAGAGCAGCATGGCCGCAGCCAAAGAGTTGTACCAGCGGAACCCCGCCCTGACGGGCGGGGCTTTGTCGTGCGTTTACAAGACCCCGAAAGCCCCGCCCGTCAGGGCGGGGTTCCGTTCGGAAATGCACGCGGTCAGATCTTCGCAGCCTGCGAAGATTTCGGGCTTGTACCCAATGGCTAGGCGCAAGTGTTATTGGTCCGGGACTACGCTCTTCTCCAGCCCGGCCGAGATCATCTTCGCCAGGCCAAGCCCTCCGCGTGCGGCCATGGCGCGCGCGAGGTATTCGTCGCCGATCGCCATTGCAGAGCTGGCTGACGCATCCTCGCCCGACCCCAACCACCCCTCGCCCTCACCTTCATGCACTGTCTTGAGGATCTGGCCGATAAGCAGCGCTTCAAACTGAGTAGCGGCCTCACGGATTTTCTCGGGACTATCTTTGGATGTCGGGAGAGACGGCGTTTCGTTCGGAGAGAGAATGCCGGTAATGAGAGAGCCCGGGTTCATACAAGATCCCGCCACCTGCTTAAGAAGCCGCGAGGAATTCGTTCAAACCGCTCCATAACCGTGGCGCACGCACTTTTTCGTGCCACGTTCACAATTATGTGAACGCATGGCCAAGCGTTCGCAAGAGTGCGAACATCACAAACACGAGTGTTCGCGCCACGACCACTCATCAAATCACATCCACGTCGGCTTCCAGCGCTCCCGCCGCGCGCAGGCTCTGCAGAATGGCAATCACATCCCGCGGCGTTGACCCGATCGCTCCCAGGGCCCGCACCAGTTCTTCCACAGTAGCGCCCTGCTTGAGCACCAGGCTTCTGGACTTCTCTTCTTTCCCGGCGACGGCAACTTCCGGGACCACTGTAGTGGTTCCTTGCGAAAGCGGATTCGGTTGCGAGACGTTTTCAATCGTCTGAATTTCCACGGTCAGCTTCCCATGCATGATGGCGACGGGAGAAACGCGAACCTCTTTGCCCATCACGATGGTCCCGGTGCGCTCATTGATGACGACCCGCGCCGGGCGATCTGTAACTACCTGTAGCGCTTCCAGGTCGGCAATAAACTCGACCGAGCGCGCGGCGTATTCGGGCGGGATGTTGACCCCCACCAGCGCCGAGTTTTCCGGCTTCGCCAGCGGCTTTCCCTCCGCTCCAAACTTGTTGTTGATCACCGCGCTGATGCGTAACGCCGTCGTGAAGTCCGGCTGACGCAGCTGGAGCCTGAGGTGCCCGTTGGGTTCGATCGATGGGGCGACCCGCTCCACGATCGCTCCGCCGGGGACGCGTCCCACGGTCGGATGATTCACGGTCTGGCTGTTGCCCGTCCTGCCCACTGCAAAGCCGCCCGTAACCACGGGGCCCTGCGCGACAGCGTACACCTGGCCATCCACGCCTTTCAGACTGGTCAGGAGAAGTTGGCCGCCCTGAAGATTCGCTGCATCGCCGATCGCCGCCGCGTTGACATCGATGTGTATGCCCGTTTGCGCGAACGGAGGCAGCGTCGCGGTAACCATCACCGCCGCCGTGTTGTTGACGCGGATGTGCTTGGGATCCACCGACACGCCCATCTGCTGGAGCAGATTGCTCAAGCTCTGCGTCGAGAACAGAGTTTGCAGGCTATCGCCGGTGCGGTTGAGTCCCACCACCAGGCCGTAGCCGATGAGCTGATTGTCGCGTACTCCTTCGAGCGAGACTAGCTCCTTCAGACGCGTGCCTGTTGCGCCAGTGGACTCGACCGGTGTCGCGGACAACAGCAAAGAAATCAGCCAATGAAACACGTTGTAAAGTCTCCTAGAAAGGCAGCAGCCCGAGAATCAGCCGGTACAGGAAGTTCGGACGATGCACCGCGTCGTTGATAATTCCTTTTCCGTT
>JBGPHB010000742.1:0-3498 GCA_041484155.1 Bryobacteraceae bacterium | reverse complement strand
TGGGGGGCTCCCTTTTTGGGGGGGCGCGCGGGCTTTTGGCGTTTTTTTTAAACCCCACCCCCGGCCCCCCGGCGGGCCCGCCCCCCAGGTCGGGCCCCCCCACTACAGCCTCTTCCGCTCGAACACCGCCTTCAGCAGCGGCGGGGTCATGAAATCGCACATCATGACCATGAGCACAAGCGCGGAAAACGTGGTCGGAGAAATTACCGGGCGGCCGTTGAGCACCAGTGTGGCCCCCATCCCGGCGAAGATGAGGCCGACTTCTCCGCGGGGGATCATGCCGACGCCTATGGTCAGACGATCCACGCCTCGCTCGAGCACGCCCAACCCACACATTTGCTTTCCCAAAACGGCTGCGGCCGTAATCAAAAGCGCAAATCCGATCACCGGAGGAGAAGCGAAGCTGCGCAGATCGACCCGCGTTCCCATCAGTACGAAGAACACCGGGACGAGCAGGGTGTTGATTGGGAACAACAGCTCTTGCACCCGGCGCTCCCCTCGTTCGAGGAACGGTTTGTAGTGGACTTCCTCAAGCACGACGCCAGCCGCGAAGGCTCCCACAATCGGGGCAAGTCCGGCCAGTCCGGCGAGGATGGCAACCACGAAACAGAAGCAGATGCACAAGGCCAGCAACGCCCCAGAAACGTTTAGCCGGGCGGCGTAGGTAAAGATTCGCTGAGACCAAAACCGGCCAATGATTACCGCGAGGACCAGGAACAACACCGCTTTGGCAACAATCCAAAGTGACGCCGACCAGGTGACGCCGCCGGGACTGGAACCGGCGGTCGCGGCAGTCACCAGACCACTGACCACGGCGAGGACCAACAATCCGATGACGTCGTCGGCCACGGCCGCGCCCAGGATGATGCGGGCCTCCTTGGTATTAGCCTTGTTCAGATCCTTCAGCACGCGAGCGGTCACGCCGACACTGGTCGCCGTAAGGGCGCCGCCCACAAACGTGTGGGTCAGCCAGGTGGCGTCCGGAAGGAACCGCATCGAAATGAGATAGCCGAGCACCATGGGGCCAATGACCCCCAGCGTGGCTACGAGCAAACAGGACCAACCCACCGCCAGCAACTGAACCAGGTCCGATTCCACGCCCACTTCGAACAACAACAACACCGCGCCGATCTGTGCGATCACGCTGACGGCTACGCTGGTTTTGATGGGCTCCAGGGCCGTTATGCCGAACAGACTCAAGTTCCCGAGCACGACGCCGATGAATAACTCGCCCAGGACCGGTGGCTGCCCCAAACGGCCAAGCAGCTCACCGCCGAACTTGGCGGCAAGGATGATCAGCGTCAGAACCAGCAGTGTCTGACTGACCAGTCCACCAATATCGGCGGGGGCGGCCGTCAGAGCGCGATTTCTCCCCGATCGCCGTTCCGGATACGGATCGCTTCGTCGATGGAGGAGATGAAGATCTTTCCATCGCCGATCTTTCCGGATCGCGCCGCCGTGGTCAAGGCGCCGACGATCTGTTCCAGCCGGGCATCGGGTACGATCATTTCCAGCTTTACCTTGGGCAGCAGATCGACGTTGTATTCCTGGCCGCGATAGATCTCGGTGTGTCCCTTTTGACGGCCGTGGCCTCTGACTTCGGAGACCGTGATCCCCTCGACGCCAATGGCCTTCATGGCTTCTTTCACTTCGTCCAGCTTGTGCGGCTGAATAACCGCCTCAATTTTTTTCATAGGTCTGCCGTCCTCACGTCCGCCTTACTTTCACGGTTAGGTTTGAGCGCCTCGGTTCCCTGACGCCGCTGCGACCACATCCACAGCGTCGCTAAAATGAGTCCTGTCGCCACCGCCAGCGGCGGGGCTCCTGCTTTTAACATGCCATAACCGATCAGCAGGCATGCCCAGATGAAGTAGCGCCATTTCATTTGAAGATCACCGTCACCACGCTCAGAATCGCGGTCAGCGCCGCAAGGGCGAGAACCGGCGTCTTGAGCGATTTGGTCCATGCGGGTTTCTGGGTTCCGTTGCGATACAGCGCGCGGATTTCCTGCAATTGTTTCCGGGCGAGCGAATACTCCCAGCCGTTCCCCGCCAGTTCCAGCGCCTTCAGTGTTTCCTCCTCGGCCCGGGGCAGCGCCCGCAGGCGGTAAAAGAGCTCCGAATACTTTAGCTGTGCAAGGAAGTGCTGCTGGTCCAGTTGCACGGCCGCTTCCAACGCGTCCATGGACTTATATACGTCGAAGTTCATGGCGTAAGCCATGCCCAGGCATGTGCGCAGGTCGGCCGAATGCGGGTTCTGCTCGCAGGATTTCTCGAGCATTCCTATATACTCGGCCAGTTGCGCCGGCGAGACTGTGTGCGGATCCCGCCAGGGAACCGGCAGGACCCGCAGAGGTGCGCCCGCTCCGAAGGGCTGCAGCGCGGTTGGCTCAAGAACCTGAATCGCGGCTGCCATGTTAGCGCGCTCCCGCGGAACTGGTTTTGATTTCGAACTCCGGATAGCAGAGGGCGCCCATTTCGGGGATATCCAGCCCCTCGAGCTCGGCCTTTGCGCCGACGCGTTGCCCCATCAACGCATTGATGATGAAGTTGACAACAAAGCTGAAGGTGAAAACAAACCCCAGCAGTGTCGCGACCCCAATGAGTTGAGCCACTAGCTGTCCGGAGTCGCCGTAGAACAGTCCAGTGACGTTACCACTGACGCCGTTCCATGAACCGCCGTAGTTGCTCTTCCCATCGGCGAACAGGCCCACGGAAATGACGCCCCACAATCCATTCGCCCCGTGCACCGAGATGGCGCCGACCGGATCGTCCACTCTCATGACTCTCTCGATGAATTCCACCGAGATACAGACAAGCACGCCGGCGATCAGACCGATAATCACGGCTCCGACGGTGTTCACGAACCCGCTAGGAGCCGTAATCGCGACCAGCCCGGCCAACAGTCCGTTGCCGGTCATCGACGCGTCAGGTTTACCGTAGCGCAGCCACATGTACAACATGGATCCGAAGGAGCCCGCCATACCAGCGAGCATCGTGTTGACCGCGATGGAGCCAATGCGTAAGTTCCCGTTGCTGGACGCACCCAGCGTCGATCCAGGATTGAACCCGAACCATCCGAAGGCGAGGATGAAGCATCCAGTCAGCACGATCACGAGGTCGTGGCCAGGCATGGCAAGCGGCTTGCCCTCCCTCGTATACTTCCCGATGCGAGGCCCTAGGATAATCGAAAGCGCCAGCGCGGTGATACCGCCCACGGCGTGCACCACCCCCGATCCGGCAAAGTCCGCGTAGCCGTGTCCCAAGCCAAAATTCGCGCCTAGATTGGCCAGCCAGCCGCCGCCCCAAGCCCAGTTCGCATATAGAGGGTACGTGAAGGCGCCCATGACGAAGGACGAGACCAGGAAGGCCGCATACTTCCAGCGTTCGGCGGCCGACCCAGTGACGATGGTGAGCGCCGTGTCCATGAACACCATCTGGAACAGGAACAGCACCATGGTGAAGACGTCATACGCGCCGCCATGCGTGAGAAAGTAGC
>JBGPHB010000741.1:0-3504 GCA_041484155.1 Bryobacteraceae bacterium | reverse complement strand
GGAAGGTACGTCGCCGCGGCGCAAGCCGCAGTGAAGCAGAATGTCCAGTTGCCTCCGGGATATCAGCTCGTCTGGAGCGGCCAATATGAGTATCTCCAGCGCGCCACGGAGCGGCTGCGAGTGGTGGTTCCGATCACGCTCCTTATCGTGCTGTTACTGCTGTACTTCAATACCGGCTCGTTCGCGAAGACTCTGATCATCCTGCTCGCCGTACCGTTCTCGGCTGTGGGGGCGATCTGGCTGCTGTACTTGCTCGGTTACAACATGAGCGTGGCTGTGTGGGTCGGACTGATCGCGCTGCTCGGCGTCGACGCGGAGACGGGTGTCTTCATGCTTCTGTATCTGGAGCTTGCTTACGAGCAGCGCAAACGCTCCGGCCAGATGCGGAATCGGGCCGACCTGCGAGCTGCGATTGAAGATGGCGCCGTGAAGCGTCTGCGACCTAAGGTAATGACTGTCGCCGTGATGTTTTTAGGCCTGGTGCCGATCCTGTGGTCCCACGGCGCCGGTTCCGACGTCATGCGCCGCATCGCCGCCCCGATGATCGGCGGCATTTTCACTTCGTTCTTATTGGAGCTTCTGGTTTACCCGGCAGTGTACGAAATCTGGAAGGGCTTTGAGGTCCGGAAGCTGGCCAAGGAGGTCGTATGACATTGATGCTACTATCCGCAATGCTCGCGATGGCGGCGCCGCAGAGCGAGGTCTTCGATCTGCAAGTCGTGCGGGTCCGCACGCTGCGGGACCAACCCGGAGACCTTCGCATCGACGCCCAGGGTATGTCGTTTCGATCGAAGGACGGCAAGACCAACATTACGATCGCGGCGGACGACTTGCGCGAGGCAAGCGTCGCAAATTCGCACGCACTCCGCTTCGAGACCTACGAGCGGCGTGACTATACGTTTCGGGCGATGCCGGATGCCTCCGTCGAGGATCTCGCCCGATTTCTTGCGGTTCACATTCACCGTCCGGTGCTGGGGCACTATGAAGAGAGCGCGCAATTTCAGGTCGCGGCATACCATCGACACGCATTCGGCGGAACCAACGGGACACTGGAGATCGGAAGGGAATCCATTCAGTATGTCAGCGACAAGCCCGCGGATTCCCGAACGTGGCTGTATCGGGACATCGAGACGATCGGAAAACCGGATGCCTTCCGCTTTCGAGTGACGACGAGTCGTGAAACCTACGTGCTCGAGCTTAAGCATGACCTTCCAGAAGCGGCGTACCAGCTCGCATGGAAGAAGCTGTACAACCTCGAATAGAAAAGGAGAACCATTATGAAACGATTGTTCGCGATGACGTTGTTAGTAGCCGCCGTGTGCCTGGCGCAGGCAACTCCGGCCAAGAAAACCTACACGTTCCATGGCAAGGTGGAAGGCATCGATGAGAGCTCCAAGAGCCTGAAGGTGAATGGGGAGAAAGTCGCGGGTTGGATGGATGCGATGACCATGGACTACAAAGTCGACGATCCCGCGATTTTGAAGAAGGTGAAGACCGGCGACCAAATCATGGCGACGGTCTATGACGGCGACATGGTACTCCATAAGGTGCAGATCGTGCCGAAAGCCGCCGGCGATTCAAAGTCCAAGAAGTGAGCGGCGACCAGCTGTTAACCCCGCCCTAACGGGCGGGGCTTGCGGAGCGTTGCAAATCTAACGAATCTGGAACTCGATCTCCAGTTCGTCCTTGACCTTGACTAATCCGCCTCCGACGCTGATCGGCTTGATGCCGAAATCCGTCTGCTTGATGCTCACGCGGCCGGTGTAGGCGTCTCCGCTGCGCCTCACTTCGACCTGCACCGGTTCGGTGGCGCCGTGCAACGTTAACATGCCTTCCACTTTCCACTGCCCATCGGCCGTCTTTGCGACGCGCGAGGATCGAAAGGCGATTTCGGGATACTTGCTGCTATCGAGGGCCATTTGCTGCATGTCCATTTGGATCTGAGCCTGATCTTTGGCATTGACCTTCGGATCCGGCTTGACTTCCATGCTCGCGGCGTTCACCTTGAACTCGATCTGAGAATCGTTGTACGCACCCGAAGCGATCGGCGCGTTGACCCAGTGATCGTGACCGGCTGCGGAAAAGAGGCCGGCTTTTCTCACGTGAATCGTAAGCGTGCTGTGCTGGACATCAATGGATTTGTCCTGTGCCGCCAGGAAGGCCACCGCAACCGCGTACAGCGGGAGCAGCTTGCTCACTGCTTCCGCCGCCGCCGAATCTCTTTCAGTTGCTCGAGCTGCCCGCGCGCGACATTATCGCCCGGCTCGATTTCCAGGGCCTTTTCCAGGTTGGTAATGGCCGATGCATCGTCGATCTTGCGGGTGTAGGCATAGGCCAACGCGACGTAACTGCGCTCGGACTGGGGGTTCAACTCGATGTTCAACTGCAGCAGTGTCATCGCGTCGTCGACTTTGCTGTTCATCAGCTTCTGAGCGACGCCGATCAGGGTGTCGTCGCTGAAGTCGTAGCTGGAATGGCCGTAATAGCGCTTTCGCAGATCGCGATACTCCGCAACAGCGGCGGCTGTGCCCTTCTCGCGGAGGGTTCGCCAGATCAGGTCGGACAACTGCTCGGGAATCGCCACGCCGCGATGGCAGGTCAGGCACTGGACACGCGTGGCTTCAGTAGCGGGCTTGCCGGTGGCGGCTTGAACCGTGGCGTTGAGGTCGCGCGTCATCGCCATCATCTTGCGCGCGATGTCCTTTTTTGGCTCCGGCAGTCCGCTGCCACGTTCCGCGGAATGGCAGAAATTACAACTGACCCCCAGCGCGTCCGCCATCGCCCGCATGGTGGGCATGAGGTCGGCCGGCGGCGGCGTCTGCGCCCGCAGGGCCACCGCGACAAGAACAAGGACTCCATTTCGGACCATCAGCGATCATCATAACTTATCGCGTGGGGCAGCCAGTCACCACAGAGACTCGTCTCGACACACTCCGCCCTAACGGGCAGAGCTGGTCGTGCGTTCGCAACCTCCCGCCAAGCCCCGCCGGTCAGGGCGGAGTATCAAACCGATCTAGTCGTCGCTGTCGAACAGCCCCGTGATGGCCCCCAACCCGCGGTGCTCGTCACCGCCGGCTTTGTACGGCGCCAGCTCGCGGCGCATCTTCTCCAGCGTCATGCTCTGGATGAGGACGCGGCCGGGGCCGGTGAGCGTGGCGAGGAAAAGTCCCTCGCCTCCGAACAGCGCCGTCTTGATGCCGCCCACGAACTGGATGTCGTAATCGACTCCCTCGTCGAACGCCACGATGCAGCCGGTGTCCACTTGAAGCGACTCACCGGCGTTGAGCGTGAACTCAACGAAGTCGCCACCGGCGTGAATGAAAACCATTCCCGGCCCGGTCAGCTTCTCTAAGATGAAGCCCTCGCCACCGAAAAATCCCGCGCCGAGCTTTTTCACGAAGGCGATATTCAACTGGGTGCTGGATTGGGCCATCAGGAAGCTATCGCGTTGCACGAACACGCTCTGTCCGGCCTTCAGATCGAACACCTGCACGCGGCCCGGGT
>JBGPHB010000740.1:0-3507 GCA_041484155.1 Bryobacteraceae bacterium | reverse complement strand
GCCCGTGTGGAACTCGCCGGGGGCCACCCCAAGCGGCTTACCGGAGCATTAACCGACATCACGGAAGCAAAGGAGCTGCTGACAGGATTGGAACAAGCGCGGGCGGCGGCAGAGGCGGCCAGCCGCGCCAAAAGCGAATTTCTTGCCAACATGAGCCATGAGATCCGGACCCCGATGAACGGAGTCATAGGCCTGACTGAAGTGGTGCTGGACGGCGAACTGACGGAGGAGCAACGGGAAAATCTAAACACGGTGAAGACCTCGGCGGATTCCCTGCTGACCATCCTGAACGACATCTTGGATTTCTCCAAGATCGAGGCCGGGAAACTGGATTTGGATCCAGTCCGTTTCAATCTGCACGATACGATCGAGGAGACGATGAAAGCGCTGGCCCTCAGGGCGCATGGGAAAGGTCTGGAACTGGTCTGCGATGTGAGCCGGGACGTACCCGATTACGTGGTCGGGGACCCGACTCGAGTGCGCCAAATCATCACGAATCTGGTCGGCAACGCCATCAAGTTCACCGCCCGTGGGGAGGTGACACTGACGCTCGCGGTCGAAGAGCGGGATCTTGACCGGCTGCGGCTGCACTTCACGATTCGGGATACCGGTATCGGCATTCCTCGGGACAAACAAAAGACCATCTTCGCGCCGTTCTCACAGGCGGACGGCTCCACGACCCGGGAGTACGGAGGAACCGGTCTGGGCCTGACCATCTCCACCCGCCTGGTGGAGGCCATGTCGGGCAACTTGTGGGTTGAAAGCGAACCGGGCGCAGGGAGTCGCTTCCACTTCACCGCCTCCTTTGGTGTTGCCGATGGGGCGGTGCAATCCAGCCCGGCGGAAGACACTTCCCTGGCCGGCACGCAGGTCCTGGTGGTCGACGACAACGGCACGAATCGGCGCATCCTGACGGACCTGCTGCGCCGGTGGCAGATGAGGCCGGCTCAAGCTCAGAGCGCTCAAGAAGGGTTGTCACTGCTGCAGAGCGCTTCTATTCATGGCGTCCCGTTCGCTCTGGTCCTGATTGACGCTCACATGCCGGGGATGGACGGCTTTGATCTCGTGGAGCGCATCAAGGAGGCCCCCACTCTAGCCGAAGCGTTGATCATGATGCTCACCTCCGGAGAACACCGTGGGGATATCGCGCGCTGCCGGCAACTGGGGGTTTCGGCCTACCTCACCAAACCGTTGCGCCGGGAGGAACTGCGCAGGTCCATTGCCACGGCCTTGGGCCGAAGGCAGAAACCAGACAGCTCGCACGCGTTGACGGCGAGCGATTCTCAGCCCGAAGCGCGGGCCGTCTCCACGCCGCGGATGATCCTCTTAACGGAGGATAACCTCGTGAACCAGCGGGTCGCGGTGAGGATACTCGAGAAAGTTGGGCACAGCGTGGTCATCGCCGGTAATGGCAACGAAGCCTTGAAGGCCCTGGATCGGCAGCCTTTTGATGTGGTTTTGATGGATGCGCAAATGCCGGAGATGGATGGCATCGAGGCAACCGCGGCGATCCGCCACAGGGAGCAGGGCACAGGGAAGCACATTCCCATCATTGCCATGACGGCCCATGCCATGACGGGCGACCGGGAGCGGTATCTGGCGGCCGGCATGGATGGCTACATATCCAAGCCCATTCGCGCTCGGGAGCTTCTGAATCTCATCGAGAGCATGGCCGGCTTGCCTTCGGCGCGGCGCTAGCACCGTAGACGTAGGCCACATGCCCGCTTGCTTACGCGCTCGGTTCGGTGTCGGCTCTACCTATTATGGAGGTCCTCCAGTTTTTTCGCGAATTCACAAGATGGAAATACTGAAGTGGCAATCTTACTAGCAGGGGATACGTTTCTTAGAGTATACTGACTCAAGACTTCCCCGGGGCAGAGAAGAATCCGCGCCGATTTAGCGACAGCGCTGTCGAAGCATACAATTTCGTAGTCAAGGAGAAATTGATGACCAAACAGATGAAGTGTGAACGCAATTCATTTCACAAGTTGATGGTGGGCGTTGCCTTCGCGGCCCTGGTAGTGGGCTCCGGAGGCGCGGCGCTAGCCCAGACGGCCGGCGTCGGAACGATCACCGGCACGCTTACGGATGCGAGCGCCGCCGTCGTGCCCGATGCGAGCGTGGTGGTTCATAACACGGATACAGGCGTCGATCGCTCCGTGGCGGCGAACGGGGCCGGGATTTACGTCGCTACCTTCTTGCAGCCCGGGCATTACGAAGTGACCGCCAGCAAGGCCGGATTCGCGAAGCTAGTGCGTAAGGACTTGACCCTCCAGGTGGGCCAAACCCTCACGCTAGACTTCCAAATGCCGGTCCAGACGACGCAGGAGACGGTCACGGTCACCGCCGAGGGGACGCTGGTCGACACCGAGAAGACCGACCTGTCGCAGGTCGTCAGCACGGCGGCCGTCCAGAATCTGCCCATCGCCGGGCGGCGCTGGGAGACCTTTGCGCTTCTCGCGCCCAACACGACCGGCGACGGCGGATCGGGCCTGATCTCGTATCGAGGGATTTCGGGTCTCTACAATAGCACCGCCGTGGACGGCGCCAACAACAATCAGGCGTTCTTCTCCGAAGCGAAGGGCCGCACCACGGTTCCCTACGTCTACAGCATGGACTCGATACTGGAGTTCCAAGTCAGTTCCAGCAACTACAGCGCGGAGTTGGGCCAAGCCGCGGGCGGCGTGATCAACGCCGTGACCAAGTCCGGCGGCAACGTGATTCACGGCGACTTGTTTTACTACTTGCGCTATCAGACGCTGAACGCTCTGGACCCGATTAACAAGGCAGCCGGAAACTACACCCAGCCGATCCACCAGCAGCAGCAATTCGGCGGCAGCGTGGGCGGACCGATCAAGAAGGACAGGCTGTTCTATTTCCTGACGTACGATGGTTCGCGCAAGGTGAACCCGATCAGTTACACCAGTAGCGCGAAATTTCCGCTGGCTTGTCCGGCGCAAGTAACCGCGGCATTATGCTCTGGGGCGAACGGGTTCTTTTCGTCCCAGCTTGGTGCGTTCCCCCGTTTCGCGAACCAGGACGTTGCCTTCGGCAAGCTGGACTACCAGTTGAACTCGAAGAATCACGTCAATGCCTCGTTTAACTTTGACAACTTTCACTCGCCCAACTCCTACAACACGGCGATCACGTCCGCCAACAACTCGATTACGGCCAACGGAACGGCGGTCACACATGAACGCATCTTTGTGGCGAACTGGGATTCCACCATCACCAACTCGATGATCAACGCGGTCCGGTTCCAGTGGTCACGCGACAAGGAAGTCATCAGCGCGAATGGCTCGGCTCCCAGCATCTCGGTTACCAACGTAATGGCTTACGGAATGCCTAACGCTCTTCCGCGGCCGGCGTTTCCAGATGAACACCGTCTTCAGTTCACTGACATCCTTTCATACAATCACGGCAAGCATACATTCAAGGTGGGCGCCGATGTGAATCTGATTCACGAACTGCTGATCAACCTGTTCCAGGGCGGCGGAGTTTATAGCT
>JBGPHB010000739.1:0-3514 GCA_041484155.1 Bryobacteraceae bacterium | reverse complement strand
TATTCCCGCCCATTGCTGGCCCATCACGTGTTCTCCCAGAAACAAGATCGAGCCGACGGAGATCAACACTACGTTGAGACTCATAAACGGGTAAGCGAAGCTCAAGTCGACCATCGAAATCGCTTTCAGCCAAAGGAGGATTGACGGAATTAGGAAGCCCGCCCAGAGCAAGATGAACGGATTTTTCCCAAGATGAGCCAGTGCGGTCCAACCCCCAACCATAGGTGATGAGTTGGCCGAACGAAGGCCGTAACTCCGGGTCGCGACACTGCTGGTATTTCGTGTAGGTTTGCCGATCGACGGTGATGCCCCAACCGTCGCAACATGTGTCCTCGCAATCGGCGCCGACACAGCGGAAGGCGTCGAAAGACGGGGGTTGGCGCAGTCGCATCGACTCAGCGTAGCATTGCTTGCGGACGGGTTAAAGATCAGGGTCTCCTGATCCTGCAACTCATTGTTTTTAGAGTAGTTAACGAAGCCGCTTGATGTTGTGGTATCGAAATGATATCATAACGATATTGGAAAGGAACTGAACATGAATATGAGTCAAAGCGCGGCTAATCACGAGCGGGTGGTCCGCGTTCAAAACGGCTGGTTTATGCTATTCGCGCTGATCGGACTTCTGCTGGCCGACGTCGTGCTGATGATTTTCTCCATCGTGGATGGAGCACGGACAACCGGCCAACCGGACCTGGGTTTCTTGCTGTTCGCCGCTTTGTTCTTGCCGGTGTGCATCCTCCTGTTCAAGGGCTTCTTCACCTTGCAGCCGAACGAGGCTCGCGTGCTCGTGCTTTTCGGCGCTTACAAAGGCACGGTGCGCACCAGCGGTTTTCACTGGGGCAATCCCTTCTACGCCGACGGACCACGGCAGTTGGGGGCCAAGACGGACAATGCCGCGCGCACGCGACGAACTTTGGGCCGGAACAAAGTTTCCCTCCGGGCCCGCACGCTGAACGGCGATAAGTTGAAGGTCAACGACAAGCGCGGCAATCCCATCGAGATCGCGGCGGTGGTGGTGTGGCGCGTGGAGGACTCGGCGCAAGCGACGTTTGACGTGGACAATTATGATAACTACGTTCCCACGCAGAGCGAATCCGCGCTGCGCCATTTAGCCAGCCTGTATTCCTATGATCACGGCGAGGAGAATGAAAACACTCTTCGCAGCAACGGGGCGGAAGTGTCGCAGGCTTTGAAAGAGGAATTGCAGGAGCGGCTGGCCAAGGCCGGCGTGGTGGTCGACGAGGCGCGGCTGACGCACCTGGCCTACGCGCCGGAAATCGCTCAGGCGATGCTCCGCCGTCAGCAGGCCGAAGCGGTCATCGCCGCGCGTCAAAAGATCGTGCACGGCGCGGTCAGCATGGTGGACATGGCCCTGAAGGAGTTGGCCGAGAAGCAAGTGTTGGTACTGGACGACGAGCGCAAGGCCGCCATGGTCAGCAATCTCATGGTGGTGCTGTGCGGTGAATCCGAGGTGCATCCCGTGCTCAACACGGGCACTCTTTACAACTGATGGAGCGAAAACCATTTCTGTTGCGTATCGATCCTGCGCTCTGGGCCGACTTGGAAGCCTGGGCGCAGGCCGAGTTGCGCAGCGTCAACGGGCAGATCGAATACCTGCTCCGGCAGGCCGTGCAGAAACGGAAAGGGCAGCAGGGACAACCCAACTCGTCTCCAGTAGAACCGCCCCCAAACGGATAAAGGTGTGAAAAATTGCTTCGATTACCGACACGGCAGACGAAACCGTCTGCCCCACCTTGCCCCTCACTGTCTTGCGAAGGGGTGGGGCAGGCGGTTTCGCCTGCCAGACTGATTTTTTCACACCTTCTAGGCTTCTTCACGGGACCAGGTTCATGCGTCGCAGCAGGTTCTGGAATCGGGGATCCGCCCGAATGCCCGCGAACAACGCAGGGAACCGGATGCAAAAACCGAACCAGTAAGACCGGTCCTCAAAACACTTTTCGAGACATTCGAAGGTCTGCTCGGCCTGTCCGAGTGCGTCGTGAACTACCGCCAGGTTAAACGGAGAGACGTACCGAAGTTTCGATTGTTGCTCCAACTCGCGGAGCATTTCTTCGGCCTTATCTCTCTTGCCGGAAATCGCATAGCTGCGGCCGAGCGCCCCCAGGAGCAGCGGGCTGGCTCCCGAAATCCGCAGCGCCTCTTGAAGCTCCGCGATGGCTTCCGCCGCCATTCCCTTTTGATCGTAGGCGAACGCGAGCCCCCGGCGCGCCAGGGCGAAGCTCGGGTCGATCTCCACTGCCTTTCGATGTACTTCGATGGACTCATCGTAACGGTTCGCGCTGATCAACGCCCAAGCTAAGCTCGTGTGGGCGCCCAGCGAGAGCGGCTCGATCTCTAACGCGCGCCTGGCGTTGGCGATGGCCTCATCGGACCGCCCTGCCGGCAACAAGGGAATCGTAAACCAGTAATGCGCGACGGCATAGTTTGGGCTCAGCTCGATGGCCCGCCGGAATTCTCTCTGGGCGCCCGCCCAGTCGAACTCGTAATAGGTCTTGATCAGCCCCAAGGACGCGTGGGGCTCGGCGAGTGAGCCATCGATGGCCAGAGCTTTCATGGCCGCCTCTGTCGCTCTGGGGCAGGCCTCCTTCGGCGAAGTCACCTCGTAAATGCCATACGCGGCGAAGCCATCGGCGAGTCCGGCCCACGCCAGAGCGTAATCGGGATCTTTCTCGACCGCCTGCTCGAAGCACGCCATCGCTTGCTTGAGGGATACTTCGCTCCGGCGGTTCCAGTGATAGCGGCCTTTGAGATAAAGCTGATAGGCCTCGTTATTCTCCGTGTAACGCTTGCTGAGTTGCTTTTGCTCGTCGCCCGTCAAGCGCACGCGCAACGTCTCGGAAATCTCCTTGGCGATCTCCTCCTCGATTTCGAAGATGTCGGCGGCCTTGCGGTTGTACCGCTGGCCCCAAAGCTGCGAGCCATCCGCGACATCCACCAGCTCCGCCTGGATACGCAGGAGGTCGCCGCGCTGCACCACCTTGCCCGTCAGCACCGCGCGGACTTTCAGTTCCCGGCCCACGGCTTGCGGCTCCGCTTCTTTTCCCTTGTAACGAAATACGGTGGTGCGGGCCGCCACGCGCAGCTTTCCGAGCCGCGATAGATTGTTGATGATGGTCTCGGTAATCCCGTCGCTGAAGTATTCGGCGTCCGGATCCCCACTGACGTTGACGAAGGGCAACACCGCCAGCGAATCCAGGGCCTTCTCAGCCGGCGCGCCAGTTCGTACGCTTCCGGAGGCGTTGGGAATCTCCCACAAGCGAAAAGCCAGATCCCGGGCCGACTGAAACCGTTCCCCCGAGTTCTTTTCCAGGCAGCGGAGGATCACCGTTTCGAATTCGGGAGGGACCACAGATCCGGCTAGCTCGGCCGGATTCTGGCTGACGATGGCCGCCATCGTATCGGCAGCGGACTGGCCGCGGAAGGCCTTCTGGCCAGACGTGATCTCGTAGAGCACGCAGCCCAGCGAGAAGATGTCGCTGGGCGCCTCCGCGAT
>JBGPHB010000738.1:0-3516 GCA_041484155.1 Bryobacteraceae bacterium | reverse complement strand
GGCGGTTCTGGGCGCGGCCTGCGTCGGTATCGTTGGCCGCCACCGGAGCGGTGTCGGCGTAACCGGCGATCGACAAGCGATCCTTAGGCAAACCGAACCGGTTGGAGAACAGCTCCAGCAGTACGATACTCCGCCCGGCTGAAAGATCCCAGTTGCTGTGAAAGCGCGGTGTATTGATGGGGACCGAGTCGGTGTGTCCCTCTACACGCACCGGATTGCGAAGCTTGGCGATCGCCGCCGCCACTTTCTCCAGGCTGGGTAAGGCGCCGGCGGAGACCACGTCCTCGCCCGGAGGAAACAACGCGGCCTGTTTGAAGCTGATGACCAACCCACGCGCCTCCAGGTTGATCTGGATCCGGCCGGCGGCGATCTCGGCCTTCAGCTCCTCCGACAGTAGTTTGAGCGACGGTACCAATTCGGCCATCTTCTGTTCTTTCTTCTCTTCCGGGGCCTTGTGCGCGCCGCCCGGTCCACGCATCAGCATGTTGCCCTTACTGGTGGCGCCGGCCGCTCCGCCAAATACGGACGCGATGAGAGCCGTCAACTTTGGGCCTGCGAACGCCTTCGTCACCGACTCCGATACCTGTTCGGCTTTGCCCTTGTCGGCCTGTGAACTGGCAAACATCACTACGAAGAAAGCGAACAGCAGCGTGATAAAGTCGGCGTAGGAGACCAGCCAGCGTTCGTGGTTCACGTGCTCGGGCGGTTTTTTCTTGCGTGCCATATATCCGGTGGGAATCGCAAGCTAACCCTCCGCACCCGCGGGTGCTTCCGTTCTCTCGCGCTCCCGCGCACTCTTCCCTTCCTTGCTCTTCTTGTCCTTGCCGGCCGGTCTCACGTAGGACTCCAGCTTGGAGCGGACCAGCTTGGGATTCAGCCCCTCGACGATGCCGGAGACGCCTTCGACGATCAGTTCTCTGCGCCAGGTCTCAGCCTGGGCACGCGCCTTGATCTTGCTGGCCGCCGGCAGTAAGAGCAAATTCGCCGCCCCGACCCCGTACACCGTGGCGACGAACGCGACGGCGATCCCGTGACCGACCTCATCGATATTGGCGAGGTTCTTCATGACCTGGATGAGACCCAGGATCGCGCCGATAATGCCGATGGTTGGGGCGTAGCCTCCGGCGGTCTCGAACACCTTCGCCTCAGCGTCGGCCCATTGCTCCTCGAAGCCGATATCGAGCTCCAGCATCTTGCGGATCTCCTGCAGGTCTGTGCCGTCGACAGCCAGAGTCAAAGCCTTGCGCAGAAAAGGGTCCTCGACTCTGAGGGCTGCGTCCTCCAGCGACACCAGGCCACTCTTGCGCGCGCCGGCCGCATATCTGATGATTTCTTCGATCAGCCCGCCCAGCTGCGGAGTAGGGTCCCGGACGACAGACCCGAGCCGCCGCAAGCCTCCCTTCAGAACCTTGAGAGGTGTGGAAACCAGCACCGCGCCGCCGGTTCCACCCAGCACAATCATCGCGGCGGTGAGCTGGATAATGTCTTTGATCTTGCCGCCCTCGATCAGAAGGCCGCCCACGATGCCGCCCATCGCGATCACGATGCCGGCCATGGTCGCCAGGTCCAGCTTGCTTCCGCTCCGGTTGACTGCGGCTTTGTCGGATTTGGGCTGTTCGGCCATGGCGTCAGTCCGCCCGGAGTGCAACCAGGCCCCGGAAAATCTCCCGGCGGAACTCAACCACCTTGCGAACCACTTCGTCACTGGTTTCGAGCACCACGAACTTTTGCCCGTTCGTCAGGCTGATCACGGTATCCGGCGTGATCTCGATGTGTTCAATCACGTCGGAGTTGAGGACCAGCGGGATGTGGTTGATGCGCGTCAGGTGAATCATCAAGGCTACGCCCCAACGTGCTTATCGGAACGAAAGCGCGAAGTCTGAGTAGGTTCGGAGCGGTACAATCGACAGGGCGCCCTAAATGAGTAAGCAGGCTTTCGACAAGAAGATCGAGGCGCTGGAGGCCTTGCGTGCTTCTCCGGCCTCTCCTTCCACAGTCGAGCAACTCCGAAGGGCATTGAAAGATCGCAATAATTACCTTGCATCCAAAGCGGCCACGCTAGCCGGCGAACTGGGATTACAGGTCCTGGTTCCCGATTTGCTGGCCGCCTTCGACCGGTTCTTCGCGGATGCGGCCAAATCCGACCCGCAGTGCTGGGCCAAGAACGCAATCGCAAAGGCGCTGAAGGACCTCGGCCATAACGATCCCGCGGTCTTTATTCGAGGAATGAAGCATTTTCAGCTCGAACCGGTGTGGGGCGGACGAGCGGACAGCGCCGCCACGCTGCGAGCCGCATGCGCGCTGGCGTTGGTAGAGTGCCCGCTGGATCGTGTCGAGATCCTCACGCACTTGGTCGATCTTCTAGCCGACCCGGAAAAGGTGGTACGGGTTGACGCCACCCGCGCCGTAGCTCAGTTCTCCGGTCCCGACAGCAGGCTCCTGTTGCGCCTGAAGGCCCTTGGGGGCGATCCCGATCCGGAAGTGACCGGGCAATGCTTTGCCTGCCTTCTAGACTTGTCTCCGAGGGACTATATTCCGTTTGTCGGTCGGTTTCTCGTTGGGAACGACTCTGACCTCCGGCTCGAAGCAATCTCCGCCTTGGGAGGGTGCCACGATCCGGAGGCGGTGGATATCTTGAAGGAAAGCTGGGAGCGGAATGTGGATCCCGAAGTGAAGAGGGCGATTCTCCTGTCGTTGGGCGCCTCACGCCAGCCCGCCGCAGTGGAGTTTCTGTTGTCAGTGCTCGACGAAGCGCGTCTTGAGGAGGCAGCAACGTGCGTGACGGCCCTGGCCACGGGCCGATTCCGCGAAGAAGTTCGCGAGCGCGTGGCCGCCTTAGTTAAGAACCGAGGAGATTCGAAACTGGCCGCCGCGTATGAAAGGGATTTCGCCCGCCGCTAGCGCTAGCCCGCGGGGCAGCCAGTCATGGCGGCGAGCCGGCCTCCAGGCCGGCTTTCTTGTCCGAGGCAGGCTAAAGCTCGCCCCACGTCGACTTGATTACTTCTGTACCGAGACGGTCTGCTCGCCTTCGATGTATGCGATATACTGCGTGCCCGCCGCGGCCGCGATATCCTTCGTGCGTTTTTGATTGCCGGTGTCCACGGGCCGGGTAGCCGGGCCGTCAGCGCCGCGTCCGGATGTGGCGCGAACATTCAGCTTGTGGCCGTCGACCGCGTCGACCTGTATCAGCCGGAAGGTCATCTTGCTGCCGCCAATGCCGAGAAACTTCTTCTTGGTTCCGCCGTCCACAATCGCGCCGGTGACGGCGGCTCCTTTCTGGATCACGACAAAATCTCCCGCCCGGAAATCCGCGGCCGCGACGAAGCGAAGCGCTTGACCTTCCTCCACTTCGGCCGGAATGTCCGCGGCCAGCGTGATGCGAAGGGGCGAACCATCGATAACCGCGACGACAACCACCTTCTCGACGGGGCGGGTCACTGGGGCCGGTGTGGGCGGCGGAGCAGCCGCGGGCGCGGGCGTTGACACGGCTGCAGACGCAGGCGGCGGCGATGTTGC
>JBGPHB010000737.1:0-3519 GCA_041484155.1 Bryobacteraceae bacterium | reverse complement strand
TGGGAGTAGTGCGCGCCTATCGCATTGTCAAGCGCTACCACGATTGCCAGTTGGTGCTGGCAGGCGGCAGCGCGTCCGACGACCCGGAGGGAAGCCAAGTCCTGGCGGAGGTTCGAGAGGCCGCCGCGGGCGATCCGGACATTCACACTCTGGAGCTGGCGCCGTCGGCCCCGGTTGAGGTGAATGCGCTGCAGCGAGCCTCCACCATCGTGATTCAGAAGAGCCTTCGGGAAGGTTTCGGCCTGACCGTCGCCGAGGCGCTATGGAAGAAGAAGCCGGTGGTGGCGTCCGCTGTCGGGGGAATTCCGGCGCAGATCATCCACAAACAGACCGGCCTGCTGGCGCACTCGATCGAGGGCACGGCCTATCAGATTCGGTATCTGCTCACTCATCCGGATCTCGCCAGGCGCATCGCGGAGCAGGGCCACGAGCACGTGCGCGAGCAGTTCCTCATCACGGGGAATTTGAAGCGTTATCTGACGTTGTTCCTGCACCTGCTTGGCTAGCGTGGGGCCGCCACTCTTGGCGGCGAGCCAGCTTTCTTGCTGGCTTCTCTTTGCTTGAATCGGGCAGCCTGTTCGCGGTGCGCGAAGAAAGCCAGCAAGAAAGCTGGCTTGCCGCCAGGAATGGCGGCCCCACAGAAACACCAAAAACGGACCCACTCCCTGGAGGCCGCTGATTTCTAAGGGAAAACTCGGCTTGACAGGGTGTTATCCAAATTGTTACAGTCAACATTCGTCATTATTAAGGTTCCTTAGTCTTTGTACTGAGCTGGGTCGTATCGGGGCTGTCCGTCGCTGGTGTTTACCCGCCGATTCCAGTCCCCCTCCAGTAGGAAGGAGATTATGAAGCAGAACTACTTTATCGTTGTCCTCGCTCATTCGATCCACGGCAGGCTGCGCCGTATCCATATCCCTTACCAAGCCATCTACGCCATTCTGGCATTGGCGGTGTTAGGCAGCTTTTCTCTCTTCGGTTTCGTTTCCAGCTACGTTCGCATGGCGCTGAAAGTCTCCAGCTACAACGCTCTCAAGCAGGAAGCGGAAGTTTTACGATCTAAGTATCAGAATTTACAGAAGATCGTGAATCAGACCGACGAGCAGCTCGCAACCTTGAAACTGAATGCCAAAGAGGTTTCATTGATGATCGGCGTCAAGAAGACGCTGATCGGCCCGACTGATATTTCCACCGAAGGCCGGCTGGTACCGACCTTTTCGGAAACGCTCGAAGAGTACGACACTCTCAAGACCACCACCTTTGCCCGCTTCGACCGGAACTACATGCTTCGGCTACAGCGCAATATCCAGCCCGACATCTGGCCCATCGACGGCCGGCTGATGGGGCCTTACGGCGGGCGCAACGATCCGTTTTCAGGCGAAGGCGCATTTCATACCGGCGTCGACATTTCCGCGCCGACGGGAACTCCGGTCAAGGCGGCAGCCGATGGACTCGTCACCTACGCGCAATATTTTGGCGGCTACGGGCGGCTGGTGATCGTCGCGCACAACAGCGGCATGCAAACCTACTACGCGCACCTTTCCAAGTTCGACGTGATCGCCGGGCAGGAGATCCGTCAGGGCGAGTTGGTGGGACGCGTGGGAAGCACGGGCAAGACTACCGCGCCGCACCTGCACTATGAGGTCCGCGTGGGGGGCGCGCCGGTCAATCCGTATCGGTATCTGATACGGTCCGTCACCGCTACCCAAACGGTCAAATCGGATTTTCAGTTCTAGCGTCGCGTTTTAGCAGTATTATGGAGCCTGGAGTTTCTATGAAAGCACCTATCTTGCGGCTTCTGGCAATTGGAGCGGGAGCGATGTTGTTGACCTCGGCGTACGTAAGGAACCCGTCCTCCAGCATCATGGAGACGGCAGCCAATAATTTCCTGAACTCGCTGACACCCGAACAGCGCGCCCAGGCGACTTACAAGTTCGATGACGACCAGCGTTTCGACTGGCACTTCATCCCCAAGCCCCGGAAAGGGCTGCCCTTGCGGGAGATGACCTCTTACCAGACGAAACTGGCGCATGCCCTGCTCAGCGCCGGGCTGAGCCAACGAGGCTACATCAAGGCCGTCAGCATCATGAGTCTGGAAGACGTGCTGAAGATCATGGAGAAAGACAATGGCGACCGGCGAAACCCGGATGGCTACTTCTTCACTGTCTTCGGCGAGCCCTCCTCGACCGGCACGTGGGGGTACCGCGTGGAAGGCCATCACCTGAGCCAGAACTATACCGTGGTTGGCGGCAAAGTGGTGGATTCCCCGAGCTTCTTCGGCTCCAACCCGGCGGACGTGAAGCAGGGCCCGCGCAAAGGAACGCGCGTGCTGGCGGCCGAGGAGGACCTGGCACGCGAGTTGGTGACGTCGCTCGAAGGCGAGCAGAAGAAAGTCGCGATCGTGACTGAGACCGCCTACAAGGACATCTTCACGATGGCGTCGCGCAAGGCGGCGCTGGAAGGGCAGCCTTCGGGACTGGCCGCGGCGAAATTGAATGCCAAGCAGTTCGCCATGCTGATGGCAGTGCTGGAAGAGTACGCGCACAACGTGCCCGAGCAGATGGCGCAGGCGCGCATGGAGCAGATCAAGAAGGTGGGGAAGAACATGCAGTTCGCCTGGGCCGGATCCTTGGAGCGCGGCGGGCCGCACTACTATCGCGTCCAGTCGCCTGTTTTCCTGATCGAGTACGACAACACGCAGAACGACGCCAACCATATCCATTCGGTCTGGCGCGACTACAATGGCGACTTCGGCCTGGATCTGCTGAAGGCGCACTACCAGAGCAGCCATCGCTGAAATAGGGCTTCCCACGGATGAAAAACTTGGGGTAGAATAACCTGGATAACGAAGGAGACAAGAATGCGCAGATTGGTTTATTTACAAGCTATCGCCGTGTTGCTCGCAATGAGCGGGTGTTCAACCGCCCCGACAGAAGCGCCGGTGGTGGTTGATTCGGCGGCAGTGCAGCCTCCCTCCATACAAGGATACGAGGCGATGAAGGTACCGGCCGATAATCCCATGACCCAGGCCAAAATCGAGCTGGGCAAGATGCTCTATTACGACAAGCGCCTGAGCGGAGACGGGTCCCGCGCATGCTACTCCTGCCATCTGAAGGAGAACGGATTGACGGATGGGAAGCCCACCGCGATCGGCGCGTATGAGGCGAAGCTGCCGCGCGCCAGTCCGTCGCTTTGGAACATCGGGTTCCATCAGGCGCTTTACTGGGACGGCCGCAGCCCGTCGCTGGAGAAGCAAGGCATGGCGGCGTGGACCGGCGGCAACATGGGCGTCTCCGGGAAGGATGGCCGGCCCAGCACCGCCGACATCGCCGCCAAGCTGAATGCGATCCCTGGATACAAGACCGCGTTTCAGAAGGCGTTCGGCGGGCCCGCCACGCCGGAGAACATGATTCAGGCGATCTCCACGTTCGAGCGCACCATCGTGGCCGGCACCTCCGCCTGGGTCAAGTTCCGCTCAGGCGATGCGGCCGCGTTCAACGACGCCGCCAAGCGCGGATGGAC
>JBGPHB010000736.1:0-3520 GCA_041484155.1 Bryobacteraceae bacterium | reverse complement strand
GGCAGACATTTTTGTTTCGAGCGTCGGCTCGATATCGACGACTCGATTCACCAACTGCGGCCCGCGCGCAAAGTAGTATTTTTCCGATATACCATGCGCCTTCAGGCCGGCGGCGAAGTGCTCGGGCAAGTCCAGCTTGCCGCCGGACATCCAACAGGCTGCTTCCACCGCCTGGGCGGTTACGTAGTGATCGGGATTTTCCTCGTAATGGCCCCAGGGGTCGTAGCTGAAAATAGTGTCGATGCGCAGCAGTCGAAAAAGGAAGATGAGACGGCCCCGCAGCTCGATCGCAGCAACGTCATCCATCCGATGGTTGCGGTAGCCGAGGTCAAAGGACTGCTTCAGGCCCAGGGTCGAAATCATTGCCGCTGTGTCTCGCTCGTTGGCGAGTACGGTTTCGCCGAGGCTGAGATCGAAAGAATCCTTCTCGTCGTTGCTGGTGCGGATGAAATAGCCGGTATAGCCTTCCTTCAGGAGCTTGGCGATGGTACCCGCGGCGAAGATGGGCCCATCGTCGAGATGGGGTGTGATGAGCGCCAGCACCTTTCCCGTGTGTGGAGCGCCGGCGGCTGCTTTCTCCACAACGATATTGGTCCTGTCGGACGGACTCACCTGTGCGGCCATGGATCCGCCCGCCAAAGCGCTGGCCAAGAAATCTCTGCGTATCATAAATCCATCCTGCCCTTCCTCACTCGTATTGCAGTTTCGGCATCCAATCGCCGCGGCCTTCCGGCGTGAGGAAGTGTCTCACGGCCCCGTTGGAGAGAACGAAGACGCTGACGCCCGGGAGTTGGTTGCCTTCATTGTCCTGGAATTTCAAGTCTAGCTTGAAATTGGAGCCGGCGCTCGAAACCATGCGCAGGTTGCTCCATCCGCGCTGCCGCGCCACCTGGCGTAGCTCCCCGATCCCGGCTTCCGCAATGACGGCGAAGTTCAGGCGCTGGCGAAGATGGTGGCCGATTCCGTTGAAACCGTCGATCCAGAGACTACACATGGTGCAAGGCTTCTTCTGCGCGCCGCCGAACATGAGTTGATAAAACACAAGCGGCTTGGATGGATCGGCGAACAACTCCGATAGGCGGACTTGCCGAAAAGGACCGTCTTTATCCAACTCGGTGGGACCTTCGTGAAGGATGTAATCCTCCACTTCGGTGTCGAGCGGCAGCTTGCGGCGAAGCGCGGCCACACACTCCCATATTCTCATATGATCGATTTCCTGGGAAAGATGCGTAAAGATGAGATTCAAGCTTCGAGGGATCTCGTTAGAATCATAGCCGATCAAGAGTCAGGCGATCGGGCTGGCCATCAAAATATTTCTGCAAAGCATTTATAAAAATCTCGTTGTCATCTGCAACGTGAGCGAAGAGAGTCATAGAAGATCGAAACTTCAGATTATCCGGGCAGCCGAGAATCTGTTCAATTGAGCGTTTCTCCACAAGGTTCACAAGGCGAGTGCACTCTCTTAATCTAGGCCCGAGAATGGAATGCCGTAGATATGCTTCGGCCTCGTCTGGTGAAGAAATACCGAACTTGCTTGCCATCGAACTATGACCTAGGCCTTTTAGCTGAGGGAATACGAACCACATCCAGTGCCCCTCTTTTCGACCTTCCCGCAACTCTGAACATACCTGTTCGAACACCGGATTCTGTGCATTTACAAACCGTTGTAGATCATAGGGGTCAGTCATATCAGTCATCCACACCGACAGTCAAAACGTCTTTATAAAATACCAGTCCGCGTGGTCAGCCTGGCGATCAACGAGGGCCAGGGCGCGATTTCATTGTTCGCCGACTCGAAGATTCTCCCAACGTCTCGACGAGCGAAGAAAGCCAGCTAGAAAGCTGGCTTGCCGCCAAGAATGGCGGCCCCACGCAGATGCCCACTCCACCACGCGGATGCCCAATGGATCTTTCCCCAGCGGCTTCGGGCCGTCGCAAGTTGTCCGTTACTGGAATCGACTACGGCAGAACAGTTATGATTCTCTAGTATCGAGTCGGGGAGAGATTGAATGATGAAGGTCGCATCGATGACCGATCCGGGCCGGGTTCGCAAGGCCAACGAGGACAGCTTGTTTGCGGACGGGCGGCTGGGGTTGCTTATCGTGGCGGACGGAATGGGCGGGCATAACGGGGGGGAGGTGGCCAGCCGGATCGCGGTCGATACGATCGCCGGGCTCATCACCGCGCGGCTAGAGGACCCGAACGAACCAGGCGACATGGATGGCCTGATTCGGGGCGCCGTCAAGCAGGCTGATGGCCGGATTCGCGCGCAGGCGAACGGAGATCCGGCGCTCCAGGATATGGGAACCACGCTCGTTCTGGCTCTCTGCCGGGGCAGCTCGATTCACCTTGCCCATGTCGGCGACAGCCGCGCCTACCTGATCCGCAACGGCGAAATTCAGCAGTTGACGGAGGATCATTCGCTGATGGCCCAGATGCTTAGGGACGGGCAACTCACCAAAGAGGATGCGCCCCATTTTCGGCTTCGGCACGTGGTGACCCGCAGCCTGGGGAACCGGTCCGTCTCCGAAGTGGAAATCGCCACCGTGGAGTGGCGCACCGGCGATCACCTGCTCCTCTGCACCGATGGGCTGACCAACATGGTGGCGGATTCCGAGCTGTGCTCCTTCATCGCGGCGGGGGGTTCGGATCTTGAACGCAGTTGCCGGGAGGCAGTTGATCGGGCCAACCGGAACGGCGGGAAAGACAACATCAGCGCGGTCCTGGCGTACTACGACTAGCTGTTGGAAAATCGGAACAGAAGACGAAGAAAACAAAGAGTGTTAGCGGCGCCTGCAACCGAGTGGTCCCGGCAGCCGTCCGCAACTCTATGAAATCTATCCTACTGCTCTTCTTCATATCGACCGCTCTTCTCGCTCAACCAATTTCGTTCGGAATCAAGGGCGGCGTGCCGATGACGGATTTCCTCGATACCGTCAACGGCTCGCGTACCAGCATCACCTCGACGACGAACCGGTACATTGTCGGTCCCACCGTGGAGTTGCGCCTGCCAGCCGGCTTTGGAGTGGAGGTCGACGCGCTCTATCGGCACTTCCGCTATGATTCGGTGGCCAGCTTGGTGGACGCGGTTTCAACCCTAAACACGTCGGGAGGCGCATGGGAGTTTCCGCTCCTGGTGAAGGAACGCCTTTTCCATGGACCCATACGTCCGTTCGTCGATGCGGGGATCAGTTTCAATAAGATTGCCGGCCTGTCACAGACCGTTCAGACGGTGATCTTCCCCAACAGGACCACTACGGTGTCCAATAGCAGTCCGCCCGAGCTGAAGGACAGCGCTAGCAGCGGGTTCACGATGGGAGGAGGCGTGTAGTTGAAAGCGCTGGTGCTACGCGTCACGCCGGAGATCCGCTACACGCGATGGAGCACGCGGAACTTCAATTCGGCCATCTCGAGCGGCAGCCTGCGCTCGAACTTGAATCAGGCCGAGTTTCTGGTGGGGATTACATGGTAGGGTCCGCCACCGGTCTGGATATCGCCAGCCTAAGCGATTTGCCGATCT
>JBGPHB010000735.1:0-3523 GCA_041484155.1 Bryobacteraceae bacterium | reverse complement strand
TGTAGACTTCGCCGCGCAGGTCGAACTTCCAATGTTCGGTGAGGGAGAAACTCTTCTCCAGAGTCACGTCGGTGGTCACCACCGGCGCGCCGCGCCGGCCTGAGCGCGGCGAGTTCCCAAAGGTGAGCGGCGCCGGATTTGCAAATGCAGACGTGTCGAACCAGCGGCTCAGCGTGTGCTCATTGGAGGAGGCATCACGAAGCAGGTTCGGCCGTAGCGATCCGGCTGGAAACGCGTTGGTGGTGTTCGCCGAGGTGATCACCGTGAACGCCGGTCCGGATTCCGCCGTTTCCAGCAGGCCGGCCTTCCATCCGCCCAGCACCGCGTTCACAACGCGATTGCTCTTGAACTTAGGGACTTCATAGAGCAGCGTGACCACCAGACGATGCGGCACGTCGCTTCCGCTGAGCCCTTTGTCCAGGCGGCGATTGTACGCGTCCATGTAGCTTCCCGTGGTGCCAAACTCGTTGGCTGCTTCCACATCATCGATAAACTTCGAAAACGTGTAATGCGCGAGGAACGACAAGCCTCCACTCATGCGCTTTTCCGTCCGGATAAAGCCGCCATGGTAGGTCGAGTTGCCGATCGACGGGTTGATCCAGGTCACGTTGTTGAATTGCGGGAAGGGGCGCACCAGTTGCGCGTTACCCGAGGTCATGAGCTGCGGCGGAACCTGGTTCAAGCTAAGGTCGTTGGCGGTCAAGTGGTGGCTGACGTTGCCGATGTAACCAACCTCCAACAATAGGTCTCGCGCGAACTCGTGCTGAACGCCGAAATTGAACTGGTAAGAAATCGGCGCCACTTGCCGGGGATTGAAAAACGCCACGGAAGTGTTCACTTTTTGACCAAGCGGTACGGCGCCGAACGCAGGCGTGAGCGGCTGGCGCATCGCGGCCGGGAATCCGTTCCGGAGTTGGAGGGCGCTTTGGGTCTCGGCCTGCGCCACCGCGTAGCTGGCTGAAGTGGAGAAGCCCAGCGAAGCCACGTCACCGATGGTGTTGCTCACCGTGGGTCCGTAGAAGAACCCGGCGCCGCCCCGAATGACTGTGCTGCCTTTTCCGGGTACGCGATAGGCGAATCCCAGGCGCGGGCCGAAATTGTTCCAATCTGTAGCGAAGGCCCGCTCGGGTGTGCCGTTGACGCCGGCAAACGTCACCACGCCGGGTGTGCCCGATACGGGATTGATGGCGAGCGGGTCGAACGAGTTCATCTTATTCCCCACCACCCGTCGCGGGAATTCAGCCTCCCAGCGAAGACCGGCATTGATCGTCAGACGATCCGAGATGCGCCAATCATCTTGCAGGTACAGCGCGAGATAGGAGGCGCGCGAAGGGATCTTGTCGGAAACCTGGATACTGGCGGCGTTCACCTCGCCGAGAAGGAAGCTGGCCAGGGAATTGCCGGTGCTGGAAGCAGAGCCGGGCAGATCCGTGATCTGGGGACTGACGATGAAGTTGCCGGCAGAGCCGCGGTCGCGGATCTCGTCGTTCGCGCCCGCGCGATATTCCGTGCCGAACTTCAACGCATGCCGGCCGCGATACCAGGAGAGGGACTCCAGAAACTGTTGATCGACGATAGGCGTCTGAAAGCGGTACACCATGGTGGGATTCCCGAGCGCCGCGCCGGTGTTTGGCACAGTCACGTTGCCGGCCACAAACCCGGCCGGCACTCCGTAACCGGGGATCGTAAAAGCCGGAAAGGCCGCGTCGGTGACTCCCGTCAGTCCAATCTTTGCGGCCAGGTTGTCGCCCAAGCCCGGCCGCGAATCGATAAACTTGCGGCGCAGGTAGCTGTATCGGAAATCGTTGGTCACGGCGGGACTGAAGATGTGCGTGTACCCGCCCAGCATGCTTTGCACTCGGACGTCGGTAATATCCGCCAACGGATCGGCGGCTGGGATTCCGTAGGTGCCGCTGTTGTTGGTGCTGGCATCGTTGATGTAGTAGCGCGCGGTCACCAGATCCGAGGTGCGGAACTGGTGGTCGAGGCGCCCCACGACGATGTCCCGGTCGAGAGCGTTCCGGCTGCTGCCGACGTAATTGTTGGCGTTGGTCGCCGTTCCCGCGCGGTTCGGAAGCGGGAAGTAACTCAGGGCGGCGAGGGCCACCGGGTCGAAGCGATCTGTAGGAATCACGTTGCCGAGGAACGGCTGGCGAGTCGCGGCCGTCGATCCCGTCGCCGGATCGTAGATCTGGATCAATTTGCCCGCAGTACTACGCAGATCTGAGAAGTTTCCCTGGCGGTTCAGTAGCGTCGGAACCGTGGAGGTCGTGTCGAAGCTGGTCAATTGACGGGTCTGCTCCCAGGTCACAAAGAAGTGCGTCTTGTCCTTACGGATCGGCCCTCCAAGGGTCCCGCCGTACTGGTTCAATCGCACCGGCGACCTAGCCGCCGAGAAAAAGTTGCGGGCGTTGAAGACATCGTTCTGAAGCGATTCGAACAGGCTACCGTGATACTGGTTGGTTCCAGAGCGAGTGGCCATGGTGACGATGCCGCCGGTTGAATGTCCATACTCGGCCGCGTAATTGTTGGCGATGACCTTGAACTCCTGCATCGCGTCCACCGGCAAGCTTGTGAGCTGTTGCGGCCGCGTGAGGCCCACCGCGTTGGATACGTTACCTCCGTCCAGGGTGAAATTCTGGTTGCGCGCGCGTCCGCCCGCCACGCTGAAGACCGGATAATTCTCGGCCGTTCCCGCGCCGGTGTCGATGATCACGACGCCGGGCGCCAAGGCGGCCAGAGACGAAGCTGCCCGGTTCGGCAGCGGAAGGCCCGCCAGCATCTGCCGGTTCACCACCTGACCGACGTTAGAAGATTGCGAGTCGACCAACGGCGCCGCCTCGGTTACGTTGATCGTGTCGCTCGCTTTCCCCACTTGGAGCGCCAGATCCAGCGCAATCACCTGCCCGACCTCCAGGGTGATCGGGCCACGAACCAGCCGGTCGAAACCGTTGGATTCGACCTCGATCCGGTAGATTCCGGGCGGCAAAGAGCCGACCCGATACAGCCCCGTTTCATTGGTCTCGGTATCGTTCGCCACGCCGGTCTGCTCGTTCACGATCTTGACTTTAGCGCCGGGGACGGCGGCTGTGCTTTCGTCTTTCACGCTTCCGGTAATGACGCCGCTCTGGGCCATCGCCATGGCCGGAAGTATCATAAGTATCAAAATCTTGGATGCTGACATATCTATGTCTCCTTTATGTGCTTCTGTGCGCTAACAAGGAGGACAACAACTCAAGACATGGATACTATACATTCTAGATAGAGAATACTATGATTGAAGCGGCAAGTCAAGTATAGATCGGTTTGAGTGATTTCGTAGACCACTCGTTGAACCCCGCCCTGACGGGCGGGGCTTGCAAGCGCACGACCAGCCCTGCCCGTCAGAAGGTGTAAGGAATTCGTTCAGCCCGCTCCATTACTGTCGCGGTTCGGTATCGGCACCCTGCGCTATCAGCCGCTTACCGAACCGCGACCGTAAGGGAGCGGGTTGAGAGGACAAAAGAGGACAATTCCTTACAGC
>JBGPHB010000734.1:0-3540 GCA_041484155.1 Bryobacteraceae bacterium | reverse complement strand
AGATCCACGCGGAACGGGACCGGAAGTTGGAGGCCGCCCGGAAACAGCGGCAGATTCGTCGGCAGCAAGCCGCTTGACGAATCGCGCTCTGTTGGGCGTGGGGTGCGGAGGCTCAACTTCCGGTTTGCCGACCAACCGCTCACGATTCGAGCCCAAGGGCGATCCGGAGAACACTTGGACCCACACCGCCCGATCCACCAATTTGCTGCAGCGGAGGCTCAAGGCCCCCAATCTACAACTCCTTGGGCGTACTCTTACAGTTTCAGGCGAGCGAGCAAGGCAGTGAAGCGCGGGTCCGGCCGCAAGTCGTCCCACACCGGGTCGGACTTCAGGTAGTTCGCGCCAAACGGGCGTTGATCGCAAGCTTTCTTCAGCCACTCGATGGCAGCATAGCGCTCACCCAGAGCCAGGTGCACCAGGGCCAGAGCGCGCGGTTGCGCTTTGCCTTGGCCTCTGCCTTCCGCCTCGCGCAGCCAGTCGCGCGCTTCCTTGGTCCGGCCCGCACGGGCGGCCACATACGCAATCGCGGCTGCCGCGTCCGGCTCCGAGCCGGAGAGCCCCCGCATGCCGCCTGCTTTCGGGAACGCCGCTGCCGCTTCGGCATACATTCCCTTCTGCGCGTATGCCCAGCCCAGGGCGTCGTAGGTTCGCACGAACGATGCGTCGATAGCCAGCGTCTTCCAATACTGCTGGATGGCCTGGTCGTATTCACGCTGAAGATACAAAGTGTGCCCCACCTCTTCGCTGATGGGAAGAGAAAGCGGATCCAGGCTGCTGGCAAGCTTCATCGCCGCCAGGGCTTCGTCGAGATGTCCCGTCTGCTGGAGCACGTGAGCATGCATGTGGTGCCCTTCGGAGAATCCGGGACTCAGCTCGATGGCACGGCGAAATTCCGTCTCCGCTCCCGCCCAATCCGCGTCGTAAATCCAGCGGACGAAACCGAGCGAAACGTGCGCTTCCGCCAAACGGTCGTTCAATCGCAGCGCCAGCATCGCCTCGGCGCGCGACCGGAAAAAAGCGGCGTCCACCGCCATGCCGCCGTTATTCCCGAGCAGCGCATACGAATCCGCTAGCCCGGCGTGCGCCGGGGCAAAACCAGCGTCGCGCGTCACAGCCTCCTGGAAGTACTCGAGACTCTTCCTCAGGGACTCCACGTTTCGCTTGCCCCAGTGATACCGCCCTTGCAGATACAGCTCGTAAACGCCAACTTGCTCCTGATTCGCCGGACCGCGGACCGCGACCTCTCCGCGGTCCAACTTCACTCTTAGGCTGAGCAGGATCGCTTCGGCCACGCGTTTCTGCACCGCCAGCAGGTTCTCCAGCTTGTCATCGTAGGCGCCGGACCAGATCTGATAGCCGTTTCTGGCATCCACCAGCCGGGCGGTAATCCGCAACCCGTCTCCCTCACGGCGGAGGCTGCCTTCCAGAACTGAGTCGACACCAAGCTCCGCACCGACATTCCGCGCGTCCTGCTGTTTGCCGGCGAACCGGAACGATGAACCCCTGGCGACTACTTTCAGCCCCCTAACCTGCGTAAGAGCATAGATCAACTCTTCGGCCACGCCTTCGCAGAAATAGGCCTGGTCTTTCTGCGGGCTGAGGTCGGCGAACGGCAGCACTGCGATCGAGCTGACCGGCGGGTTGGTCATCGCGCGCCCGTCGCGCCATACGATCCAGGTCCCAGCCGCCGCGCAGATTGCAAGGGCGGCGGCCGCGCCGATGAGTATGCGCCGGCCGCGCAGGACTGGGCCTGAGCGAGGCGCCGGCAGGACGTCCACGTCCCCGGCCGGCCCCACCGCTTGTACCTGCGCAATGAACCGGTAGCCGCGCCGCGGCAGGGTCTCCACATACCGGGGAGTGGCGGCGTCGTCCGAAATGGCGGCCCGAATCTGGCGCATGCACACGTTCAGCCCTTGGTCGAAGTCGACGAAGGTCTCCTTACCCCAGATCGCTTCCCGGATCTCCTCGCGCGTGACCAGTTCGCCGGGGCGGGACGTGAGCAAGAGCAAAAGCTTGAAGGGCTGCGGCGCGACTCGGATCAGCATGCCGGACTTGCGCAACTCCCCGGCGGCGGCGTCCAGCTCGAATACGCCGAAACGGTAGCGTTGTTTTTGCGGCACTCACGCGCCCTCCACTTCTCCGTCATTATACAGGCTCCCTTCCCGGCGTTTAGGAACTCCCGCAATAGCCGTGTTCTCATCGGCTTGGCCGTTAAGGAAACATTCACCCGTTACTCTCTTTCCTGGTCAAGCACTCTCGCCCAGACTGGAGCCATTCCGCCGGCCAAACGGCGGGGCGGAACAAGAAGGAGGACCCAATGCTTTCCAAATTGACGATTCAGACGCTGGCGTTGACAGCAGCCAGCGTGGTCACCGCGGGGTTATGCCCGGCGCAGTCCAGACCCACAATCTTCGAGACTACTCTCGAAGAGCCAAACCAAGCGACACCGGAAGTAAGCACCGATGAGCTACAGAAGATCCTGGCCGACGGGCGCGGGCCTGTCTTTGACGCCCGGTCCCAGCTCGAGTATGCGATCGCACACATCCCAGGCACAACGAATCTCTACGAAAAGGAGGCGGATCGCATTCAGCAACTCTATCCCGACCGCGCCACGCCCATCACTCTTTACTGCAACGGCCCATTCTGCGGCAAGAGCAAGCGTACTTCGGAAGAGCTGGCGAAGCTCGGGTACAACAACATCCGGCGCTACCAGTTGGGCATGCCGGTATGGAGGGCTCTGGGCAACACCGTCGAAACGATGCTCGCGGGAATGCGGTACATCATTCAGGCCGATTACACGGCCATTTTTGTCGATGCCCGCAGCCCCGAGGAGTTCGCCGCCACGCTCCCTGGCGCGCGCAACATTCGCGCCGGAGAAGCCACGGCGGCCAACGACGACGGGCGCTTGCCGCTCTGGGACAAGGGCACACGCATCGTCGTCTTTGGCAGCAGCGTGCAGCAGGCCAAGAAGGTAGCCGAGGAGATTGCGAAAAAAGCGTACTGGAACAGCAGTTACTTCGGGGGGAGCTATGAAGACCTGAAAGCGCCGGGGCTGTTCGCCACCGTGTTTGAAATGGAGGGGACCGTGGCCGGTTTTGTGGAACGGATCAAGCCCAATGGCGAACGAAGCCTGGAGCCAACCTTGCGGTTTGATCCCGCCCAGCAGAAATACATTTCGGCGCCCATCCCGGCCGGAACCGGAGATCGGATGTACTTGACGCTCTACGGCAGTGGTCTGCGCTTCCGCACGATGCGCGACCTGGTCACGGTTCGCATCGCTGGACTCGAGGCGCCGGTGTCGTATTCGGGGCCCGCTCCTGGTTTGCAGCCTTACGATCAGGTGAATGTACAGCTTCCTGCCTCGCCCGGCCGCGGCAGGATCGAGGTGACAGTTGAAGTAAATGGACGTCTGGCGAACCGCGTCAGCGTGGTATTCGAATAGGCCGGAGCGAAGTGCCGACCATTCGTGTGCGCCCCGCATCGGGCGGCAGCCGAGGGTATCATCGAGTCCGCGGGGCGCTTCGGCTCGGGGGTAGGAGT
>JBGPHB010000733.1:0-3545 GCA_041484155.1 Bryobacteraceae bacterium | reverse complement strand
CGCCGACGCCCAGCGATTGAGCCCCCTCGCACTCTTTCACCAATTCGTCGACGGAGAGCTGATAGTTCCCCGGCATCGAGGTGATTTCCTTGCGCACGCCTTCCCCCGGGCAAGTGAACAGCGGCAGCACGAATTGCGACGGATCGAGACGCGTCTCCCGCACCAGGCGGCGCATCGGTTCCGACACGCGCAGGCGGCGCTTACGGTGAATGGGGAATGGCATGACGTCTCTCGATTGTATCGGACCCGGCAGCCCCGTAACGCAGGCCCCGGCCTGCAAATGAAATTTACTCATTTGGGAACGTATCCCGCGAAATAATCCGTCTAAAGCCGAGCTCTTTTGTTGTAAACTTGACCAGGGGTTGTCGACACGATGGTGGATACCTGCGCCCACTGGGCGGACGTGGTCGCCAAAATTCGGAGCGGAGATGACGCCGGCATGCAGGATTTGTATGTTGCGCTATCCGAAGGTTCGTACGCCGGGCTAATCCGAAACGTGGATGTGCAGTCCGTCGAGGACCGGCTTCACGAAATTCTAGTGATCGTGATCGAGGCGATCCGCGGCGGGGAACTGCGCGATCCGCGTCGGCTGATGGGATTCGTCCGCACGGTCACGCGGCGGCGAGTGGCCGCGCACATTCGCAGTGCCGTGTTCCAGCGGCGGCATTTCGTTGTCGCCGGCGGAGTCGAGCCGGCCGCGCCCTTCGATCAATCGCCGGAAGCTCGTGTTGCACAGCACGAGCGCCTCGCAGGCGCGATGCAGGTCTTGCGTCGCCTGAGGGCGCGGGATCGGGAAATCCTGGAGCGGTTTTATCTCTGGGAGCAGCCACCGGCTCAGATTTGTAGTGAAATGCGTCTTACCGCGACTCAATTCAGGCTGTACAAGTCCCGCGCCATTGCACGGTGTTTTGATCTGGCCCGGCCGACAGCCCGCGCTGAATCCCGGGGTGCGTAGCGTTCGATTTGCCAGCCCGCTCCATTACTGTCGCGGTTCGGTATGGGCGCTCTTACCGTGACCGTTAGGGAGCGGGTTGGGGAACAGAGCCTCGGAGGACGGTCTCAGTTTCTTCCGGCCCCCCAAGTGCTTACTTAGTACTAGGAGGGCTCGGTGGATTAGTGGATTCAATCACATACGCGGAAGAACTGAAAATCTTTCCGACTGTATTGAGTACATTCTACCGGATGCCCGGTGCGCGGAGGTCTGATCGGCGACAATTTCTTCATCGCCTCATCTGAGGCGAGTGGGTCTCGAAATCCCGTGGTTGCTCCCGCGGGCGCCGTTCTCCGGGTCCGGCTGGATCAAGTGCTCGATACTTGGTGCAGCCGGTCCCGGGGACCGGTTATGCGACCTTCTTCAGATTCGCTGGCAGATGCACGGAAGAACTGAATGGACTGGACAAGCGCTACACTAGATAGACGAAAGGGGTAATGTAATGACAACCAGAATTATGATGGCAGGTGCAATTACGCTGAGCCTCTTGGGCACGGGATGCGCCACCAAGAAGTACGTGGCCAAGACGATCGCTCCCGTGGAACAAAGAGTTTCCGGGACCGAGACCAAGAACTCGGAACAAGACAAGCAGATCTCCACCCACAGCACGGAAATCCAAGAACTGGATCGTGACCTGTCGAGGACCAAGGAGAAGCTGACCGACACCGACAACAAGGCTGTGCAAGCCGGGCAGGCCGCCAAGGTTGCGGACCAGAAGGCCGAGGGTGCACAGACGGCAGCCAATGGAGCGCAGCAGGCGGCCAACGGCGCTCGAACGTTTGCCGAGCAGGGCCTGGACCGCCTTGGTCACACCGTCGAGTCCATGAACAAGTATCAGATGTCGAAGTCTGAGACTGTGTTGTTCGGCGTCAACAAGGATACTCTCACCGCGGAAGCCAAACAGCAGCTGGATGCGCTGGCCAACCAGGTGAGCGGCATGGACCGTTACGTGATCGAAGTACAAGGGTTCACGGATAAGACCGGCTCCGTTACCTACAATGAGAGCCTCAGCGAGCGTCGCGCGCAGGCCGTGTCGCGTTATCTGGCCAACCAATACAAGATTCCGGTGCGTAGCATTACCATGCTCGGCTCCGGTTATGCTCAGCCGGTGGCGGATGACAAAACCAAGGATGGCCGCAAGATGAATCGCCGTGTCGAGGTTCGTCTGTGGGTTCCCGAGAGTTCGGGCAAGACGGTCGCCTCCGCCGGCGGCCAGCAATAGCTTAGAAGGCAGCGCGGGCTGAGATTAGTCGCCGGACCCTCCGACCCGGCGGCTTCAGGGCAGGCGCGTGAGGAGATCTTGTGCGAGGGCATCTGCACGCTTCGCCAGGCTGACTGCGGTCACCGGATCTTGCTCCCGCGTCTGCTCTGCTTGTTTTTGGAAGGTGCGGATGCGATTGGCAATCTCGCCCTGCTCCGCGTTCAAAGGTTTCCCCGCCAAAGTCACCAGAGCCTTCCGAACCTTCTCCAGACTTTCGTCGATGGCGCGATTAAACTCACGCAACTGATCGGGCGAAATGATTTGCTCCAGCTTCGGCGGCGCGGGTTGATCGGGCGGCTGCGGCGCGGGCGGAGCTGTCGCGGCCACGGGAACCCGGGTCGGCCGTCTTGGCGCCGGCGCCGGCGCGGGTTTGGGGGGCTCCAGCGGCTCGGGCATGGTCGTGGAGATGGGCGGCGGAGCGGTCGCGGAAGGATCGCCCTGGATCTTCGGCGGCGGGGGTATATTTTCCGCAGTGGTGGTGCGCCTGGGCCGTGCCTGGGGCGCGGGAGGCGTGAAGACTGAAGGCGACCTTCGGAACCAACACGAACTCGACGTAATGGATAGCGCGAGTAGCGCGGGAAGGAGCCGCGGATTATACATGGCCGAGCACCGCGGGAAACTGAAGACGAAAAGTAGTTCCCCGGCCGTCTTCGCTTGTGAAGTCGATAGTACCATTATGCAACTGCACCGTGCGGTATGTCATGGCCAGTCCAATGCCGGAGCCGGCCGCCTTCGTGGTGAAGTATAGCTGAAAAACTTTGTCGCGCAGGTTGGGAGGAATGCCCGGCCCGTTATCGGCGACCTCCACGGTGACGGCATCGCCCGCGCGCGCCACGCCCACACGCAAGTTGCCACCGCCCTTCATGGCATCGAGTGCGTTGGTCACCAGATTGAGGATCGCCTGCTTGAGCATGTCCGCGTCGCCCCGGATCCACATGGACGGGTTGCCGGCGTCGCCGGCCGGGGTCTCGAACTGGACCGAGATCTGCGCCAGTCGCGCCTGGGGCGTCAGCAACTCGGCCACTTCTCCCGCCAGCGCCGCCAGGTCGACTTCCTGGAGTCGCATCTCCACCGGCCGCGAAAAATCCAGGAACGTTTTCACCACGCGGTCCAGGCGCCGGACTTCCTTCAATAGAATATCGATCTCGGCCGCCAGGACGTCCTCCGGCGCCCCCAGGCGGGCGCGCAACAGATCCAGGCGGAGCGAGATGGCGTTCAGCGGATTCTTGATTTCATGGGCCACGCCGCCAGTGATGCGGCTGATGGCGCTCAGCCGGGAAGCTACGTCGAGTT